>NZ_AP024169.1:0-10000 GCF_016591975.1 Anaeromicropila herbilytica
ATGAAAAACATAATTCAAGATAAATGGGATGTTATTTTACAGGCTCTAAAAAATGAACATGACATTTCAGACGTCTCATTTAGAACATGGTTACTACCATTAGAAGTATATGATGTAAAGGATAATTTAATTACAATATTAATAAATGATAAGCAAATAGGTTCCGATAGTATAAATTTTATTAGAAGAAAGTACGGATTACCTCTAAAAGTAGCAATAGAGGAAGTAACTAATAAAAATTATGAGATTGAATTTATATTAGGAAGCAAAGCAGAGAAACTTCATAAAGAAGATAGTAATACAACATCCTCCAATCATAATAATACAAATACCGCATTAACCCCAACTAATGCTTATCCTTTTCTAAATCCTAGATATACTTTTGATACTTTTGTAGTTGGTGCGAATAATAATCTTGCACATGCTGCTTCTTTAGCTGTTGCAGAATCCCCTGCGGAAGTATATAACCCTCTCTTTATTTATGGTGGTGTAGGACTTGGTAAAACTCATCTTATGCATTCCATTGCACATTTTATTCTGAAGAATAATCCAAAAGCAAAGGTATTATATGTGACTAGCGAGAAATTTACCAACGAGTTAATTGAATCTATTCGTAATGAAAACTCTAACCCATCTCAATTTCGAGAAAAGTACCGTAATATAGATGTATTATTAATCGATGATATACAATTTATTATAGGAAAGGAAAGTACCCAACAGGAATTCTTCCATACCTTTAATACGCTGCATGAATCAAAGAAACAAATTATTATTTCTTCAGATAAGCCGCCTAAAGATATTGAAACACTTGAGGAACGTTTAAGATCTCGTTTTGAGTGGGGACTTACAGTTGATATTCAATCACCAGATTATGAAACTAGAATGGCTATCTTAAAGAAAAAAGAAGAGTTGGACGGGCTTCATATTGATAATGAAGTAATGAAATACATTGCTACTAATATTAAATCAAATATTAGAGAGTTAGAGGGCGCACTTACTAAAATTGATGCCTATTCTAAATTAGAAAAAAAGGAAATTACAGTAGAATTAGCTACTCAAGCATTAAAAGACTTAATATCACCAAACGATAAGAAAGAGATTACTGCTGATTTTATAGCACAAATAGTGTCCGAGCATTTTAATGTTACTCAAGCAGAAATGCTTTCTTCTAAGAAAAGTAGAAATATTGCTTATCCTAGACAAATTACAATGTACCTATGTAGAAAAATGACTGAATTATCATTAACTGATATAGGTAAGAAGCTAGGTAATCGTGATCACACAACAGTTTTACATGGTATCGATAAAGTTACTAAAGATTTAGAAAAGGATCAAACACTTCAGAATGCTATTGAGGTTTTAACTAAAAAGATTAATCCGCAATAGTTATATCTAATATTAATATACTTATAACCGTTTTTAATCTACTCACATAGCAGTGTTGATATTCTGTTATTTAGCTGTTAATACTTTCTTGATAACTTTTATGGTTAAAATTTATACAACAAAATAAACAATTTCCGTAATTCTTGTACACATAGTTATCATTAGTCTGAAGGTGTTTATTTATCTGCCTTCAGACTGCTTATCAACAAATTCACATCCCCTATTACTATTACGACTAAAATATTTATTATATATATATACAAATGCCTCGAAGGGAGTTATACACAATTATGAGAATAGTCTGTCCAAAAGTTGACCTATTAAATGGTGTCAATATAGTTCTAAAAGCTGTACCAGCAAAAACTACAATGCCAATACTTGAGTGTATTGTTATTAATGCAAGCAATAATAATATTAAATTAACTGCTAATGATATGGAACTTGGTATTGAGACAATTGTTAAAGGTGATATTTCTGAAGCTGGAGTTATAGCCATTAATGCTAAAATATTTTCTGAAATAATTAGAAAGTTACCAGACAATGATGTTATAATTGAAACAGATAGCAATTACAAATCAACTATTGTATGCGAAAAAGCTAAATTTAATATATCAGGAAAATCTGCAGATGAATTTCCTAATTTGCCAACTATTGAAAAAGGAAATCCATTAATTTTATCACAGTTCACACTGAAGGAGCTTATAAGGCAAACTGTATTCTCTATATCTGATAATGAAAATAATAAAATAATGACTGGAGAATTATTTGAAGTTACAGGCGATGAGCTGAAGGTAGTATCATTAGATGGACATAGAATTTCTATTCGTAAAATTAAACTAAAAGATCAATATGACGATATAAAAGTTATAGTTCCTGGTAAAACATTAAATGAGATAAGTAAAATATTATCTGGAGAAATGGACGATGAGGTTAGAGTTTATATCACAGATAAACATATCGTATATGAATTTAATAATACAATCGTACTTTCACGATTAATTGAAGGCGAATATTATAAAATAAGTCAAATGTTATCAAATGATTATGAAACAAAAGTATCAATAAATAAAAAAGAACTTTTAAGTTGTATTGACCGTGCTACGTTATTGGTTAAAGAATCAGATAAAAAGCCTATTATATTAAATGTCTTAGATAATACTATAGAGTTAAAAATCAATTCAAGTATTGGATCTATGAACGAAGAGATTGACATCCGCAAAGAAGGAAAAGAAATATTAATTGGATTTAATCCAAAATTTTTGATAGATGCACTTAGAGTTATTGATGACGAAGAAATAGATATTTATCTATTTAACCCAAAAGCTCCATGCTTTATTAAAGATAAAGATGAAAATTACATTTACCTTATTTTACCTGTTAACATTAATGCTAGCGCAAGCTAAAAAAATTATAAATACCTAACTGATAATAACAAATAGTTAAGCGTAAAATTTAATAAATTATTATATCATCATAGTTTATTTATACAATGTTTTAGAAAGTAATAATATTTTCTAATTTAATATAATTTTAGGGCATATTTTTATATTGCCCTACTTCGAAAGGTATGGAATGGAAATGGAAATAATAAAATTAAGAGATGATTACATTAAATTAGGGCAAGCATTAAAAGCAGCATCTCTAGTGTCATCTGGTGTTGAAGCAAAAATTGTAATTCAAGATGGTTTAGTTAAAGTAAATCATGATGTTGAATATCAAAGAGGCAAAAAATTATATGATGGCGATATAGTTGATTATAATGGAGAACAAATAAAAATTGTAAAGTAATGGTGTTAAAATGCTAATTAAGACTCTAGAATTAAGCAATTTTAGAAACTACGAACATCTATCTATGGATTTTAGTAGTGGTACCAATATTCTATATGGAGATAATGCTCAGGGTAAAACTAATATTTTAGAAGCTGTGTACTTATGCGGGACAACAAAATCTCATAGAGGAAGTAAAGATAGAGAAATTATAAAACTAGACGAAGATGAATCTCATATTCGTCTAGTTTTAGAAAGAAACAATATATGTCATAAAATTGATATGCATTTAAAAAAGAATAAGCCCAAAGGCGTTGCTATAGATGGAATACCAATTAAGAAATCAAGTGAATTATTTGGTATTGTTAATTTTGTCTTTTTTTCTCCAGAGGACTTAAGTATTATAAAAAATGGTCCGAGTGAGCGAAGAAGGTTCATTGATCTGGAGCTATGTCAGTTAGATAAGATGTATTTTCATAACTTGGTAAATTACAACAAAATTGTGAATCAAAGGAACAATTTGTTAAAGCAAATAAGTTTTAACAAGAATTTATTGGATACACTTAGTATATGGGATGAACAATTACTAGATTATGGAATCAAAATTATAACATCAAGAGAAAAATTTATAGAGAATATTAATGCTATAATTTATGATATACATAAGAAATTATCAGGAAATAAAGAAGAGCTTATCATTAAGTATGAACCAAATGTATTGATTGATCACTTCAGAGATAAATTAGAAAAATCAAGGGAAAGAGATATTTCTAATAAAATTACAAATGTAGGTCCTCATCGAGATGATATTAGCTTTCTAATAAAAGATATTGATATACGAAGATTTGGTTCCCAAGGTCAACAAAGAACATCAGCTTTGTCTCTTAAACTAGCTGAAATTGAGTTAGTTAAAACAATTATAAAAGATAAACCTGTTCTTTTATTGGACGATGTATTGTCGGAACTTGATAGAAATAGACAAAATTATCTATTGAATAGCATAAATGATATACAGACCTTGATTACTTGTACAGGACTAGAAGAGTTTATAAATAATCGGTTTGAAATTGACAAGGTTTACAGAGTTGTTGAAGGAACAGTAACTAGTGGGTAAGAACCCAATCTTAAACTAGGAATATTTAATAGATTACTATATGCAAGTAAATAGGTTTTAGATAGATGAAGAGTAACAATTGTAGTTATTTAATAACAGGAGGATATTTATGAGTGCAGAATACGGTGCAGACCAGATTCAAATATTAGAAGGCTTAGAAGCTGTAAGAAAAAGACCAGGTATGTATATTGGTAGCACTTCAGCTAAAGGACTACATCATTTAGTTTATGAAATTGTAGACAATGCTGTAGATGAAGCGCTAGCAGGAGTTTGTAATACGATTGAAGTAACAATCAACAAAGGGGATTCTATTACAGTTAAAGATAATGGACGTGGAATTCCAGTTGGTATTCATCCTAAAAAAGGAATTCCAGCGGTTGAGGTGATTTTTACTATACTTCATGCAGGTGGTAAATTTGGCGGCGGAGGATACAAAGTATCTGGTGGTCTTCATGGTGTTGGTGCATCTGTTGTTAATGCCCTATCTGAGTGGCTAGAAGTTGTTATTCATTTAGAAGGAAAGATGTATAAGCAACGTTATGAAAGAGGTAAAGTTATGTATCCTCTGAAGGTAATTGGAGATACAGATAAAACTGGTAGTGAAGTTAGTTTCTTACCTGATAAAACAATATTTGAAGAAACAATTTATGATTATGATGTTTTAAAACAAAGACTAAGAGAAATGGCTTTCTTAACAAAAGGTCTAAAAATTATCTTAATTGATGATAGAGAAGAAAAACAAAAGGTTAATGAATTTCATTATGAAGGTGGTATTAAGGAATATGTTGCTTACCTGAATAAGAATAAAGACCCTTTATATGAATCTATCATTTATTGCGAAGGAAATAAAGATGATGTAAGTGTGGAAGTTGCTCTTCAGCATAATGATTCCTACACAGAAAACTGTTATAGCTTTGTAAATAACATTACCACGCCTGAAGGAGGAACACATTTAGCTGGTTTTAAAAATGCATTGACTAAAACTTTTAATGATTATGCAAGAAAGCAAAAATTATTAAAGGAAAATGAAGTTAATCTAAGTGGTGAAGATATTCGAGAAGGACTTACAGCGATCATAAGTATTAAAATTCCTGAACCACAATTTGAAGGACAAACGAAACAAAAATTAGGAAATAGCGAAGCAAGAGGAGCTGTAGATGGTGTTGTTAGTGAACAACTAACATACTTTTTAGAGCAAAACCCTAATATAGCCAAGATGATATGTGAGAAAGCAATCTTAGCACAAAGGGCTAGAGATGCTGCCAGAAAGGCAAGAGACTTAACAAGAAGAAAAACTGCATTAGAAGGTATGAGTTTACCAGGAAAACTTGCAGACTGTTCTGACAAAGATCCCAAAAATTGTGAGATTTATATAGTTGAGGGAGATTCAGCAGGTGGGTCAGCTAAAACTGCAAGATCCAGAGCTACTCAAGCAATCCTTCCACTAAGAGGTAAGATTCTTAATGTAGAAAAATCTAGATTAGATAAAATATTAGTTAACAACGAAATTAAAGCAATGATAACAGCTTTTGGTACTGGAATATCAGATGATTTTGACATATCAAAATTAAGATATCATAAGATTATTATTATGACAGATGCCGATGTCGACGGTGCTCACATTAGTACTTTGTTACTTACTTTTCTTTACCGATTTATGCCAGAACTAATTCGTCAAGGATATGTTTACCTAGCTCAACCACCACTTTTTAAGGTAGAGAAGGGAAAAATGATACGTTATGCATACAGTGACGAAGAATTAAATAATATTTTGCTTGAAGTCGGAAGAGATAATAATAACAAAATTCAACGTTATAAAGGTCTTGGAGAAATGGATGCAGAGCAGTTATGGGAAACAACTATGGATCCAGAACGACGAGTGTTATTAAAGGTGACCATAGATGAAGAAGAATCTTCAGAAATTGATTTAACATTTACCACATTAATGGGTGATAAAGTTGAACCAAGACGTGAATTTATAGAGGCAAATGCAAAATATGTTAAAAATTTAGATGTTTAATCATATTATAACGAATTATTTATAGTATTTTAGTTCTAATTTGAAAAAGTAGTATGACTTATTGAGATACAAAATGGAGGAAAATAAATGGACGAGAATAATATCTTTGACAAGGTCCACGAAGTTGATCTGAAGAAGACAATGGAAACCTCTTATATTGAGTATGCAATGTCAGTAATAGCGGCACGTGCATTACCAGATGTAAGAGATGGTTTAAAACCAGTACAAAGAAGAATATTATATGCAATGATAGAACTTAATAACGGTCCGGATAAACCACATCGTAAATGTGCCCGTATCGTTGGTGATACAATGGGTAAATACCATCCACATGGTGATAGTTCTATTTATGGTGCATTAGTTAACTTGGCACAGGAATGGTCTACTAGATATCCATTGGTAGATGGACATGGTAATTTTGGATCGGTTGATGGTGATGGTGCAGCAGCAATGCGTTACACTGAAGCAAGGTTAAGTAAAATCTCTATGGAGATGTTATCTGACATTAATAAAAACACTGTTAATTTTGATCCTAACTTTGATGAAACAGAAAAAGAACCTGTAGTATTACCATCTAGATTCCCTAATTTATTAATTAATGGTACATCAGGAATTGCGGTAGGTATGGCGACAAATATACCACCTCACAATCTTAATGAAATAATTAATGCTGTTGTTAAAATTATTGATAATAACATTATTGAAGATAGAGAAACAGAGATAGAAGAATTACTTCAAATAGTAAAAGGACCTGATTTCCCAACAGGAGCAACTATTTTAGGTACAAGAGGGATTGATGAAGCATATCGAACTGGTAGAGGTAAGATTAGAGTTCGTGCTGTTACTGATATTGAGCCAATGGCAAATGGAAAGTCTCGTATTGTTGTAACTGAGCTCCCATATCTTGTTAACAAAGCAAGATTGATTGAAAAAATTGCGGAACTTGTTCGTGATAAGAAAATAGATGGAATTACAGAATTAAGAGATGAATCTGATAGAAGCGGTATGAGGGTATGTATTGAACTTAGAAGAGATGCTAATGCGAATGTTATTCTAAATCAATTATATAAGCATACTCAACTACAAGATACCTTTGGTGTTATAATGTTAGCACTTGTAAATAATGAACCTAAAGTATTAAATTTACACCAGATGTTAGGTTATTACTTAGAGCATCAAAAAGAAGTTGTAACAAGAAGAACACAATATGATTTAAACAAAGCAGAAGAAAGAGCACATATCTTACAAGGATTAATGATTGCTCTTGATAATATTGATGAAGTAATAAGTATTATACGTTCATCAAGTAATGTAGGTGTTGCGAAAGAACGATTAATAGAGAAATTCTCATTAACTGACGTTCAAGCTCAAGCAATCGTTGACATGAGACTTCGTGCATTAACAGGTTTAGAGCGAGAAAAGTTAGAAAATGAATACAAAGAGTTAATGGCAAGAATTGAAGAATATAAAGCAATTCTTTCTGATGAGAAGAAATTATTGTCCGTAATCAAGGAAGAGATTATAGTGATTCGTGATAAATATGGTGATGAAAGAAGAACATCAATTGGATTTGATGAATTTGATATTTCAATGGAAGATCTAATTCCTAATGAAAACACAGTGATTGCAATGACAAAACTTGGCTACATAAAACGTATGACAGTAGACAATTTTAAAAGTCAGCATCGCGGTGGAAAAGGAATAAAAGGTATGCAGACGATTGATGAAGATTTTATTGAAGATCTTTTAATGACTACGACTCATCACTATATCATGTTCTTTACCAATAAAGGCCGTGCATACCGATTAAAAGCATATGAGATTCCTGAATCCAGTAGAACAGCTAGGGGTACAGCCATAGTTAATTTACTACAGCTTCTTCCAGAGGAACGAATTACTGCTATTATTCCATTAAAAGAGTACAAAGATAATCGTTTCTTGTTTATGGCAACAAAAAAAGGAATTGTTAAGAAAACTCCTATAAAAGAATATGAAAACATTAGAAAATCTGGAATTCAAGCGATAAACTTAAGAGAAGACGATGATTTAATTGAAGTTAAATCAACAAATGATCAAAAAGATATTGTACTTGTAACAAAGTTAGGTCAGTGTATTCGATTTAACGAAAAGGATGTAAGACCAACAGGTAGAACATCCATGGGTGTTATTGGGATGAATTTAACTGATGATGATGAAATTGTTGGAATGCAGCTTAATACACAAGGAAGCTTTCTTTTAATAGTATCTGAAAATGGTATGGGTAAGACAACAGATATAGAAGAGTTTACGGTCCAAAGAAGAGGTGGAAAAGGCGTTAAGTGCTATAAGATTACTGAAAAAACAGGAAATGTAGTAGGTGTAAAGGCAGTTAATAAAAACAATGAAATAATGATAATAACGACGGAAGGAATTCTTATTCGCTTGCAAATTGATGGAATATCAACATTAGGAAGAATAACTTCTGGAGTTAGATTAATCAATATGGATTTAGATAATGATATAACAGTTGCAAGTATTGCAAAAGTAAGAGAAAGTGAAAATACATCTGAAGAAGTAATAAAACAACTGGAATTAGAACTAGAAGAAGAAAATATTGAAAAATAATTAATGGAACTGTTGCAAAACATCAAATCATAAATTATTGTATTAATAACAATGATGCAAAAATTATGAAAAGAATTTTGCAACAGTTTTTAAATATAAAAATTACATCATAATGCGATAGTAAATATTGTAATAATAATAAGTTAAAAGGTAATAGGGAGATAATAAGAAAAATAACTGGTTAAAAATAGAATGAAATAAGAAAAAATAGTAGTTAAAAAGTAAATACAAACTTAAATTAGAAATTAGAGTTTGAGTAAAAATATGCATGTATGTATTTTATTAAATAATAAAAGGAGAACAACTATGCGAATTATTTCATCAAGTGAGATTACAAAAGCAGTAAAAGAAATGTGCATAGAAGCCAATTATCAGTTGTCAACGGATATGGAAGAGAGGTTGAAAAGCGTATGTAACATAGAAAAAGCTGAATTAGGGAAAAAAATATTGAGCGAATTAATGGAAAACCTTAAAATTGCAAAAGAAGAACAAGTGCCAATATGTCAAGATACAGGAATGGCTATTGTATTTATTAAAATAGGGCAAAATGTGCATGTATCGGGAGAGAGTATTCAAGAGGCTATTAATAAAGGAATAAGACAAGGATATGAAGAGGGCTACTTAAGAAAATCAATTGTATCAGATCCATTAATTAGAGAAAATACAAAGGATAATACTCCGGGAATTATCCATTACGATATTGTAGAAGGTGAAAATATAGAAATAATAGTGGCACCTAAAGGATTTGGATCAGAAAATATGAGTAAAATATATATGCTAAAACCAGCAGATGGAGTTGAGGGTGTAAAAAATGCAGTGCTTGAAACTGTTCAAAATGCAGGACCTAATGCATGTCCACCAATTGTAGTCGGAGTTGGAATAGGTGGGGATTTTGAAAAGTGCGCAATACTTGCTAAAAAAGCATTAACAAGAAATGTTGATACTCACTCTGAGATTGCTTATATTAAGGAATTAGAAATAGAGTTATTAGAAGAAATAAATAAATTAGGAATAGGGCCAGCTGGCTTAGGTGGAAGTGTTACTGCTCTAGGAATAAATATTGAAACGTATCCCACACATATTGCAGGTCTACCAGTGGCAATAAATAT
>NZ_AP024169.1:15000-205000 GCF_016591975.1 Anaeromicropila herbilytica
ATGGGAAGACGTGATGCGGACCGAAATATAAGTAGGGAAGCTGATGGACTTACTGCCAAGAAAAGCCGCTATTGTTTTTATTGTACCCGTACCGTAAACCGACACAGGTGGATGAGGAGAGAATCCTAAGGCCGACGGGAGAAGCATTGTTAAGGAACTCGGCAAAATGACCCCGTAACTTCGGGAGAAGGGGTGCCTACGAAAGTAGGCCGCAGAGAATTGGCCCAAGCAACTGTTTAGCAAAAACACAGGTCTATGCAAAACCGCAAGGTGAAGTATATGGGCTGACGCCTGCCCGGTGCTGGAAGGTTAAGGGGAGAGCTTAGGAGTAATCCGAAGGTTTGAACTTAAGCCCCAGTAAACGGCGGCCGTAACTATAACGGTCCTAAGGTAGCGAAATTCCTTGTCGGGTAAGTTCCGACCCGCACGAAAGGCGTAATGATTTGGGCACTGTCTCGACAATGCACCCGGTGAAATTGAAATACCAGTGAAGATGCTGGTTACCTGCGCCAGGACGGAAAGACCCCATGGAGCTTTACTCTAGCTTGATACTGGGATTCGGTACTATCTGTACAGGATAGGTGGGAGACTAAGAAGTGATGACGCCAGTTGTCACGGAGTCGCTGTTGGGATACCACCCTTGTAGTATTGGATTTCTAACTTGTACCCGTGATCCGGGTAGAGGACAATGTCAGGTGGGGAGTTTGACTGGGGCGGTCGCCTCCGAAAGAGTATCGGAGGCGCTCAAAGGTCTTCTCAGAATGGTTGGAAACCATTCGAAGAGTGCAAAGGCAGAAGAAGGCTTGACTGTGACACCGACGGGTGGAGCAGGTACGAAAGTAGGACTTAGTGATCCGGTGGTATAAAGTGGGATTGCCATCGCTCAACGGATAAAAGCTACCCTGGGGATAACAGGCTTATCACTCCCAAGAGTTCACATCGACGGAGTGGTTTGGCACCTCGATGTCGGCTCATCGCATCCTGGGGCTGTAGTAGGTCCCAAGGGTTGGGCTGTTCGCCCATTAAAGCGGTACGCGAGCTGGGTTCAGAACGTCGTGAGACAGTTCGGTCCCTATCCGGCGTAGGCGGAGGATATTTGAGAGGAGCTGACCTTAGTACGAGAGGACCGGGTTGGACGAACCTCTGGTGTATCGGTTGTCATACCAATGGCATGGCCGAGTAGCCAAGTTTGGAAGGGATAAACGCTGAAGGCATCTAAGCGTGAAGCCCCCCTTAAGATAAGATATCCCATTCTTTTAGAAGTAAGACCCCTTGAAGACGACGAGGTAGATAGGTTAAAGGTGGAAGTGTGGTAACACATGTAGCTGATTAATACTAATAGGTCGAGGGCTTGACCAAAAATGAACGGATAAATAATTCATGTGTAGTTTTGAAGATATATAGTATCTTTGTTGGCCTAGTGGCTCAGTTGGTTAGAGCGCCGCCCTGTCACGGCGGAGGTCGAGGGTTCGAGTCCCTTCTGGGTCGTAATCTTTAGAAGTTAAAGATAATTAAATTAAGTATGTTAAACCAAGGGATCATAGCTCAGCTGGGAGAGCACCTGCCTTACAAGCAGGGGGTCACAGGTTCGAGCCCTGTTGGTCCCATATATGCCGACGTGGCTCAATTGGCAGAGCAGCTGACTTGTAATCAGCAGGTTATCGGTTCAAGTCCGATCGTCGGCTTATATTAGAAAACTAATATAAAAAATATGGATGGGTTCCCGAGTGGCCAAAGGGGGCAGACTGTAAATCTGTTAGCTGCGCTTTCGAAGGTTCGAATCCTTCTCCATCCATTAGTTATTATTATATTATAATAGCATTAATTAAATATTATCGCGGGGTGGAGCAGTCTGGAAGCTCGTCGGGCTCATAACCCGAAGGTCGTAGGTTCAAATCCTGCCCCCGCAATTAAGATTGGATATTATTCAATTTGCCCAGATAGCTCAGTCGGTAGAGCAGAGGACTGAAAATCCTCGTGTCACTGGTTCGATTCCGGTTCTGGGCATTTATTATGAAAATATTTGATTTTGGGATACTAGCTCAGTTGGTAGAGCACTAGACTTTTAATCTAGTTGTCCCGGGTTCGAACCCCGGGTGTCTCATTTTATATAGGACCGTAAGGTCTTTTTTTTATTATAAATTATTATATATTATTATATCAATAAAGCAAAATATTTAAACTTAAAAATAATAAAGATAATAATTTTAAGTTATGAACAAGTATTAAGATAATATAATAAAAGGAAGGCAGAAAAATGAATTTAGTAAGTGAATTTAGAAATATTATAAACAATAGTAATAATATAGTATTTTTTGGTGGTGCAGGAGTTAGCACAGAAAGTGGGATACCTGATTTTAGAAGTGAAAATGGAATATATAATGATGAATATAGTTATCCTCCAGAAACTATTTTAAGTCATAGTTTTTTTATTAGTAAGAAAAATGAGTTTTATAAATTTTATAAAAATAAAATGATATGCTTAGATGCAAAGCCAAATATAACTCATTATAAGTTAGTTGAACTTGAGAATAAAAATAAATTGAAAGCTATTATTACTCAAAATATTGATGGTTTGCATCAGATAGCAGGAAGTAAGAATGTATTAGAATTACACGGATCTGTACATAGAAACTATTGTACAAAGTGTAAGAAGAACTATAACGCACAGTATATTTTGGATTCTACAGATATACCAAGATGTAGCTGTGGTGGAGATATAAAACCTGATGTTGTTTTATATGAAGAAGGCCTTGATATGAACATCGTTGAAAAATCTATAGAGTTTATAAGTAATGCTGAGACACTAATAGTTGCAGGAACATCTTTAGCAGTATATCCTGCAGCAGGGTTAATACAGCATTATAAAGGAAAGCAGCTAATTTTAATAAATAAGTCAGCAACACCATATGATGATAGAGCAAATTTACTATTACGTTATAGTTTAGGTGAAATATTTTCAAGCATTTAATTGTAATAATTATTTGTATATATTTATTAAAGTTATAATTAAGATTATGAAGAAAGTTTGGTTAATAAATAGTTTAGTAAAAAAATATATCAACAAAATAATAAAATTAAATATATGAAACAAGAATTATATTAAATAAAGAAAAATGATAATCATAAAATTGTAAATAGAAAGTTTCTATTGCCAGTATTAGTGAGGGTGCAACACATCTCGCACCTCAGCACTTGAAAAAGGGCTAATATAATGGAAATAAAAATGAGGAATAGCTGTAATATTGCTATTCCTCATTTTTATTTAGAACCCACGAAAGCCTTTACCGATGATTTCGCTTGTATTTGAAATTAATATAAATGCACTAGGCTGGTTTTCACGTATAAATTGTCTCAGTTTTAATGCTTGGTGCCTATTCATAGCTGTTAGTATAATATATTTGTTTGAATGTGAATATGCACCTTCTGCTTTTAATATAGATGCGCTTCGGTTTAAATCACTTACAATAAATTCACAAATAACATGTGGATCATCGCATACTACATTAAAATATTTACAAAGGTTAATACTTTCGATTACACTATCAATTAATAATGATTTTATCATTAGTCCAGCTAATGAAAATAAACCAGTTTTAATATTAAATACAAATATAGTTGATACTGTTATAAGAAAATCTGTTATAAATAATGATTTACCAATATTTATATTTGTATATTTTTTAAGTAACATTGCTACTATATCAGTACCCCCGCTTGATGCTCCAATATTGAATAAAATTGCGGATCCAATGGCAGGAAGTGCAACAGCAAACATTAATTCAAGCACAGGTTCATCTGTTAGGGGGGCATTCATTGGACAAGCTCTTTCTAAAAATGATAGTCCAAAGGATAATAAAAGACTAGTGTATGCAGTTTTTACTCCAAATCCTTTTCCTAAAAATAAAAAGCCTATTAATAATAAGATTATGTTAATTATTAATACTATATCACTTGCAGAAGCGACTTTTGTTTTTGCCACTACAATTGCAATGCCTGTTACACCACCAAATGAAAAATTATTTGGAAATTTAAAAAAGTAAATTCCAATAACCATAATAAGAGTACTAATCGTTAAGTAACAAAATTGTTTAATGTTTTTTATATTCACAATTCATCTCCTGTATAATGTATTTTCAAATATATACCATAAGTATTTTACTACTCAATTTGTATATTAACAATAATAATTTTTATAAAAAATAAATTTACACAATTAATTCATAATATTATATATAATTGAAGTTAACATAATAATAATACAAAAATAGTTATAATGTTATTATATAATCTATTTATAATAATAACTACAATATCTAGTATTAACAGATAATTGAATTTTAGTATAATACAATGTTAATTATAGATTTATTATACAAGTTAATTTATAAAATTATCTCCTTAATTCTAAATATATTTATATTAATATATTTCATATAGAGTAGAGCTTTTTATTTTTATAATGTTATATTTAGTTTAATATATGATACTGGAAAATATTTTTATAAATATGATTAAATAAATATATATATTGTGAGAATGAATAATTAAATTAGTATTAGAAAACTATATAGAATATAACAAATTAAGTAAATGGAAGTGCTAATATATTCTGTTATAGTATAATAGATCTATACCATATATACTGGTTAACCATGGATTACAAATTGATAAATTATAGAAAAAAGTGATTGACAAAACTACGTTAATTGAATATACTTTGAATATCAAAGTATTTGAAATACAAAGTATATGAAGTGCAAAATATGGCTTAAGTACAATTACAAAAAGTTGAATTAAATAGGTTAAATAGAACAAAATGATAAAACAAAATTAATATAATTAGAAAATTAGAAATATAAATAAAAAAACTATAGAGTTAGTAGATGATTAGAATAAAGTTACTAATCAATTTACATGACAAACTATAAATAATAGTAGATGTTGGTGAGGAAAATGGCAGCTAAAATAATTGGAACCGGAAGTTATCTTCCTAAACAAATAATAACAAATAATAATCTTTCCACATTTGTAGATACTTCTGATGAATGGATTAGTACTAGGACAGGAATAAGAGAGAGAAGGATTGCAAAAGAAGAGACAACTTCATATTTAGCAACAAACGCAGCATTAAATGCTATTAATGATGCTGGAATTGATCCATTAGATATTGATCTAATAATTGTAGGTACAATGTCAGGCGATTATTATTTACCAAGTACAGCTTGTGAAGTACAGAACGAAATCAAAGCAATGAATGCACTATGCTTTGATATTAGTGCAGCTTGTACTGGATTTGTATGTGCATATAACACAGCAGAAGCATATATCAATGCGGGGCTTAGTAAGACCGCTTTAATAATTGGATCTGATACAATGTCTAAATTAATTGATTGGAAGGATAGAGCAACATGTGTTTTATTTGGTGATGGAGCTGGGGCGGCAATATTAAAGTTAAATAATGAAGCTTCACCTAGTTATTCAGTTATGGGTTCGGATGGATCAAAAAAGGATATGTTGATTTGTAAAACCAGATCACATAATAATTTACAGCAAGACATTGAGGAAAAACCTGATTATATTAAGATGAATGGCGGAGAAGTATTTAAATTTGCTGTAAAAAAGGTACCTGAAAGTATTGAGCAATTATTAGAAAAATCGAATGTAGCATTAGATGAAATTAAATATTTCATATTGCATCAAGCAAACAGTAGAATTCTTCAGGCAATAGCTAAGAAATTGAATGTGGAAGAGAGTAAGTTTCCAATGAACTTAGATAAATACGGGAATACATCCGCAGCAAGCATTCCAATTCTATTAGATGAATTAAATAAAGAGGGTAAATTACAACACGGAGATAAAATCATTTTATCCGGTTTTGGTGGTGGTTTATCATGGGGAAGTATTCTGTTGGAATGGTAAGTTAAATTTTTTACCCTAACATAAGTGATTCATGTTTAGTAAGTATCACACGGGTTAAAATATATTATTGATATTAATTATTAGGAGGAAATAACATGAGTTTAGAAAAATTAAAGAAAATAGTAGCAGAACAATTAAATGTAGAGGAAAGTGAAATTAAAGAGGAGTCTAATTTCAAAGAGGATTTAGGAGCAGATTCATTAGATTTATTCGAGCTAGCTATGGCAATGGAAGAAGAATTTGAAATTGAAATACCAAGTGAAGATCTTGAATCAATTAAAACAGTAGCTGACGCTGTAAGTTATATTGATGCTAAACTACAATAATTCAAGAAAATAACTTAAACCAATTATTAATTGTTTAATAGTAGAAACTGTTGCAGGTGTGTTATACACACCTGCAACAGTGTATTTGATAAGTAGAGAATAATATAAAATAGAACATATTATAAAATAAAAATTACTTAATAATGAAATATCAGTAGAATGGAGAAATCTATGTTTAAGACAGCATTTATTTTCCCAGGTCAGGGATCACAATATATTGGAATGGCAAGAGATTTCTATGAGAAATTGCCAGAATGTAAAGAAATATTTGATATAGCATCTAGGGAATTAAATCTAGATATGCAAAAATTATGTTTTGAAGAAAATGAATTATTAAATAAAACGGAATATACGCAGGCAGCAATGTTAACTTCTTGTGTGAGTATATTAATGGCAGTGCTTAAAAGTGATGTTAAACCAGATATTGTAGCTGGTTTAAGTTTAGGCGAATATAGTGCATTAGTAGCAAATGGAGTATTTACTTTTTCCGAAGCAGTTAAATTAGTAAGAAAAAGAGGAATCTATATGGAACATGAGGTTCCTAATGGAATAGGTAGTATGTCAGCCATATTAGGAATGGATAAAGAAAAAGTAGAAGAAATATGTCAAAAGGTATCAAAAGAATTAAATAAAGTAGTTGAACCAGCAAACTTTAATTGTCCTGGACAGATTGTTATCTCGGGTGATAAAGTAGCTGTTTTAAAAGCAAATGAAAAATTAAAAGAAGCTGGTGCTAAAAGAGCTATTGAATTAAATGTAAGTGGTCCTTTTCATTCTTCTCTTCTAAAAGGAGCAGGAGAAAAATTGGCTATGGAATTAGAAAAAATAGAGTTACATGATATGAATATTCCATACTTAAGTAATGTAACAGGAAAAATTGTGTCTGATAAAGAGAATATAAAAAAATTATTAGAAGAACAAGTATATAAGAGTGTACGTTGGCAAGAGTGTGTTGAAAACATGATTAATGATGGTGTTGAAAGATTTATTGAGATTGGGCCAGGAAAAACTTTAAGTGGTTTTATTAAAAAGATTGATAAAACAAAAGAAGTAATTAATATTGAAAAATTAGAAGATCTAGAAAAACTAACGAATGTATCAATTAAAAAAAACTAACAAATGTATTAATTTAAAGAAATCTAAAAAAGATTTATTAAAATAAGATGAACTCTAAACTAAATAACTTCAATCATAAGAGCATTTTAAAATCTAAAAGAATTTAAAATAGAAATTTATAAAGTATATACAGAAAATTATAAAATCAATTGTAAAAATAAATTATTAAAACAAATTGTAAAACAAATAGGCAGGGATGGTGAACGTTATGTTAGAGAATAAAATAGCAATTGTAACTGGGGCGAGTCGTGGTATAGGGCGTGAAATAGCAATTCAATTATCTAAAGAAGGTGCTTATGTAGTTATTAACTACAGTGGTAATGAGGCAGCAGCAAAGGATGTATTAAGTATAATTGAAGCAGCTGGCGGAAAAGGTGAGATATATCAATGTGATGTTAGCAGTACTGATGCAGTAAAAGTATTTATGGATGATATTGTAAACAGACATAAGACTATTGATATTATTGTAAATAATGCAGGTATTACAAAAGATAATTTAATTCTTAAAATGTCTGAAGATGAATTTGATATTGTATTGAATACTAATCTTAAAGGGGCATTTAATACTGTAAAGGCTGCTGTTAAGTATATGCTAAAACAAAGAAGCGGAAAAATAATTAATATTACATCTGTTTCTGGAATCACAGGTAATCCAGGTCAGGTAAATTATAGTTCAGCTAAAGCAGGGTTAATTGGGATGACAAAAACTCTAGCAAAGGAATTGGCATCAAGAGGAATTAATGTGAATGCGGTGGCGCCTGGATTTATCAAAACTGATATGACAGGTAAGCTTTCTGATGAGTTAATTAAAAAGGTGGAAGAGACAATACCATTAAGAAAACTTGGTGATCCAAAAGATATTGCTGAAATGGTAACTTTCCTAGCATCAAGTAAGGCAGATTATATTACAGGTCAAGTAATACAGGTAGACGGTGGAATTGCAATGTAATACACAGTATAAAAAATAACGTTCGGCAATATAAACAGATTAATTATTAAGTAATGGGAGATTGGGTAATTGTGAGAATTCAATGTTCATAGAACTTAATTATTAATAACATTTGACTTTAACAAAGAATAATTATTATTAACGTATTAATTATTAGAAAGTAGGGAATTTCATGAATAAGAGAGTTGTAATTACTGGAATGGGAGCTGTAACACCAGTTGGAAATACAGTAGATGAATTTTGGGACAATATTAAGAAGGGTACTGTAGGAATCAATCCAATAACTAAATTTGATACTGTAAATCATAAGGTAAAATTAGCAGCAGAATTGAAGGATTTTGATGCTACTAAATATATGGATAGAAAAGAAGCAAGAAGAATGGATCCAAATTCTCAATATGCAATTGCAGCAGCAAAAGAAGCAATGGAATCTTCAGGTATTGAACTTGAATCTGTTAATAGAGATCGTTTTGGTTGTATGATTGGTTCTGGTATTGGTGGTCTTGGAACAATTGAACAAGAACAAACAAAATTATTACAAAAAGGACCACAAAGAGTGTCACCGCTTATGATTCCTATGGTTATTGGTAATATGGCAGCAGGTAATGTTGCAATGCAATTTGGATTAAAAGGTAAGTGTATGAGTATTGTTACTGCATGTGCAACAGCTAATAATTCCATTGGTGAGGCTTATCGATCTATTAAATATGGTGAATCAGATATTATGCTAGCTGGAGGATGTGAAGCATCTATTACACCTCTTGGTATCGCTGGATTTACTTCATTAACAGCATTAAATGAATCAGATGATCGTTTACGTGCATCTATTCCTTTTGATAAAGAACGTTCTGGTTTTGTAATGGGAGAAGGGGCTGGTGTATTAGTGCTTGAAGAATTAGAACATGCGAAATCAAGAGGAGCTAACATTCTAGCAGAAATAGTTGGATACGGAGCAACTTGTGATGCATACCATATTACTTCACCAGACCCAGAGGGTAGTGGAGCATCAAAAGCAATGGTACTTGCAATGGGGGAAGCTGGAATTAAGGAAGAAGACATACAGTATGTAAATGCACATGGAACAAGCACTCCATATAATGACTTGTTTGAAACAAAAGCAATAAAAAAGGCATTTCCTGTAACAGCAAGTAAATTAGCAATAAACTCTACTAAATCTATGATAGGACATTTACTTGGTGCAGCAGGGGCAGTTGAATTAATAACATGTGTAAAATCAATTGAGGATAGTTATGTACATCAAACAGTAGGTTTGATTGAAAGTGATCCAGAATGTGACTTAGATTATATAAAAGGCGAAGGAAGAAATCTGAGTATTAATTATGCCATGTCTAATTCCCTTGGTTTTGGTGGTCATAATGCATCTTTAATTATTAAAAAATACCAATAAAGAGATCTATAGCTATAGATTTTTGAAAGGATAGGTATAGGAAATGGATATTCAAAATATTATAACGCTTATTCAAGCGGTATCAGATGCTAATATTACTAATTTCGATATGGAAGAAGGTAGTTTTAAGCTATCTTTAAACAAGGTGAATAACAAGATTCAGGTAGTTGAAAACAATCAAGTGATGCCAAATCTACAAACTACTTATATGCCAGAAACGCAACATATTATTGAATCTATAAATAAAAATGAAGAAGACATTAGTACTAATATAGAAACTAAAAAAGACACTAAAGTAGATGATAATATCGTTGAAATAAAATCACCTATTGTAGGAACATTCTATAGTTCATCAAGTCCAGATGCTGCTGATTTTGTAAAGCCTGGAGATACTGTTCGTAAAGGTGAGACTATATGTATTATTGAAGCAATGAAGTTATTAAATAATATTGAGAGTGATTACGAAGGTACGATTATCGAAGTACTTGCTAAAAATGAGCAAATGGTTGAATATAACCAACCACTTTTCCGTATTAAATTAGCTTAATAAAGTGTTAAATAACAATTCAAAAGTTGAAACGTTGGGAAAGGATAAAAATATGCTAGGTATCAAAGAAATACAAGAAATTATACCACATCGATATCCGATGTTATTAATTGATAGAGTTACTGAATTAGTGGAGGGTGTTGAAGCAACTGCATATAAGGCAGTCAGTTACAACGAGCCATTTTTTATAGGACATTATCCAGAGGCACCAGTAATGCCAGGTGTATTAATTATTGAAGCGTTAGCTCAGACTGGAGCAGTCGCAATTCTTAGTAAAGAAGAAAATAAGGGAAAGCTAATCTTTTTTGGTGGAATCAATAAAGCAAAGTTTCGCGATCAAGTAACGCCAGGATGTTTATTAAAACTAGTAACTAAAATGGTAAAACAAAAAGGACCTTTAGGTATTGGAGAAGCAAAGGCTTACGTGGATGATAAATTAGTTGCAGAAGCTGAACTTACATTTTTTATTAAATAATTAGGAGGCTTACCATTGTTTAAAAAAATTCTAATAGCTAATCGTGGAGAAATTGCAGTAAGGATTATTAGAGCATGTCGTGAGATGGGTATTCTTACCGTTGCTATCTATTCAGAAGCAGATAAAGAAGCTCTACATACTCAATTAGCAGACGAAGCAGTATGCGTAGGAAGTGCACCATCAAAATCAAGTTATCTTAATATGGAAGCTATTATTAGCGCAGCAATTGGTACTAAAGCAGAAGCAATACATCCAGGGTTTGGATTCTTATCAGAGAACAGTAAATTTGCTGAAATGTGTGAGAGTTGTGGATTGGTATTTATCGGACCAAAATCAAGTATTATTGATAAAATGGGAAATAAATCAGAAGCAAGAAAAACCATGATGAATGCAAAGATTCCAGTTGTTCCTGGATCAAAAGACAAAGTAAATAGTATAGAAGAAGGCAAGGAACTTGCAAAGACAATAGGATATCCAATCATTGCAAAAGCTAGCGCTGGTGGCGGCGGTAAAGGAATGAGAATTATTCACGCGGAAGACGAATTTGAAATGAATTATACATCTGCAGTGAGAGAAGCAGAAAATGCGTTTTCAGATGGTAGTATGTATATAGAAAAATATATAGAAAGTCCAAGACATATTGAATTTCAAATTCTAGCGGATAGCTATGGAAATGTGCTTCATCTATATGAGAGAGATTGTTCAATTCAAAGAAAACATCAAAAGGTATTGGAGGAATCTCCATCTGTTGCTATCTCAGAAGATCTAAGAGAGAGAATGGGAAGCATGGCAGTTAAGGTTGCTAAGGCAATTGGATATAGTAGTGCGGGTACCGTAGAGTTCTTATTAGATAAGAGTGGAGAATTCTACTTCATGGAAATGAATACAAGAATTCAAGTAGAACATCCGGTTACAGAGATGGTCACTGGAATTGATTTAATAAAAGAAATGATTAAGATAGCTTCTGGAGAAAAGTTAGACATTAATCAAGAGGATATTAAACTAAGTGGCCACGCTATTGAATGTAGAATTAATGCTGAGGATCCTAAGAATAACTTTAGACCATCACCAGGTAAGATTCAAAATCTTCATATTCCAGGAGGAAACGGAATTCGAGTTGATACAGCAATGTATTTAGGATATGTTATTCCACCATACTATGATTCTATGGTGGCAAAACTTATCGTTAAAGGAAATAATAGAGAAGAAGCAATACAAAAAATGAGAAGTGCTTTGGGTGAGTTTGTTGTAGAAGGAATTACTACCAATATTGATTTCCAATATGAAATCATTAATAACAGTAATTTTATTAAAGGAGATATTAGTACTCACTTTATTGAGAAAGAGTTTCATATGTAGACTTTATTATTGTATTTAATTAAGTATAAATAGGTCATTAATAATTGAAAGGCGTGGGCGCAAATTGAGTATGTTAAAAGAAATGTTTAAGAAAACCAAATATATTTCGCTAGATGGATATACGGATGAAAAAAGAAAGCCTACTGCTGAGGCTAAAAACAATTTGGTTTTAAAAAATAAAAATACAAATCAAAACAGAATACAATCATTAGAGGAAAACATAACAGAAGAAACAGATCGAAAACCTAGTGTACCTGATGGTATGTGGATGAGATGTGAATCCTGTGGAGATACATTATATACGAAAGATGTATTAGAGAACTATAATTGTTGCCCAAATTGCAATGCTCATTTTAGAATTGGAGCAGAAAAACGTATACAATTATTAATGGATGAAGGTAGTTTTAGTGAATGGGATAAAAATTTATCGACTAAAAATGTTCTAGATTTTCCTAATTATGAAGATAAAATAAGAAAGTTACAATTACAAACAGGGATGATTGACGCTGTTATTACAGGAGAAGGTAAAATTAAAGGAGAAAACTCAGTAATTGCAGTAATGGACCCTAACTTTATGATGGGTAGTATGGGGCAGGTTGTCGGTGAAAAGATTACAAGAGCAATTGAAAATGCCACATCTAAGAAATTACCAATCATTATATTCACAGCATCTGGTGGAGCGAGAATGCAAGAAGGTATAGTATCATTAATGCAGATGGCTAAGACGAGTGCTGCACTGAAAAGGCATAGTGATGAAGGCCTCCTTTATATTACCGTATTAACCGATCCTACTACTGGAGGTGTAACTGCTAGCTTTGCTACTTTAGGGGATGTAATATTAGCAGAAGCTGGAGCATTAATTGGGTTTGCAGGACCAAGAGTTATTGAACAAACAATTGGTCAGAAACTACCGGATGGATTCCAAAAGGCGGAGTTCTTATTGGAAAAAGGCTTTGTTGACCGTGTAGTAGATAGAAAAAATCTAAAGGAAGAATTGTATAGATTATTAAAATTCCATACAACTATGAAGTAGAATCAAGGTAGGAGGTGTATTATTCCTAATGTTAGAAAAAGAAGCAATTGTTAAAAAACTGGAAAAGCAGTTAGAAGAATTAAAAGATTTGTCCTCAAAAGAGGGAATAAACGTTAAACAAGAAATTATGTTATTAGAACAAAAAATAGATAAAATTAAAATGGAAATATGGAATAACCTAGAACCTTGGGATCGAGTACAAATAGCAAGAAGTGCGAATCGATTAACTGCATTAGATTATATTGAGTCTATCTTTGATGATTTTACAGAATTGCATGGAGATAGGTTATATGGAGATGATGGTGCTATCGTAGGAGGAATTGCTTTCTTAGATGGACGTCCCGTGACTATTATTGCTGAGCAGAAGGGACGAAATACGAAAGAGAATATTAGTCGTAATTTTGGTATGCCTAATCCAGAAGGTTATCGTAAAGCGTTAAGGCTTATGAAGCAAGCTGAAAAATTCCATAGGCCAATCATATGTTTTGTAGATACACCTGGTGCATATTGTGGATTGGGTGCTGAAGAAAGAGGCCAAGGAGAAGCAATTGCTAAGAATCTAATGGAAATGTCTGCGCTAAAAGTTCCTATCCTATCAATTGTAATAGGAGAAGGAGGAAGTGGTGGGGCGCTAGCTTTGGCAGTTGCCAATGAAGTATGGATGTTAGAAAATTCAATATACTCGATACTATCACCAGAAGGATTTGCAACTATTCTATGGAAAGATAGTAAAAAGGCAGAACAAGCATCTAAGGTAATGAAAATAACAGCAGAAGATTTACAACAACTAGGATTAATTGAAAAGGTAATTGCAGAGCCAAATGGCGGAGTGGAAAATGATAGAGAAGTTGTTATTAATGACTTAAAAGAGAAAATGATATCTTTTTTCCGTCAGACGGATCAGCTATCGGTAGAACAGATTACTAATTTAAGATATGAAAAGTTTAGAAAAGCATATAATTAAATATTAGAAACTGAAAGTTTGATTGATGATATATAGAATATGATCTGTCAAACTTTTTATTTTACCCATAATTCTTAGTATAGTGTTAATAAAAGCTAGGAATAACTTATAACTAGCATTATGTAGTAATTTTAAGTCGAAATGAATTGATTATAAAAGATAAATGTGTTTATAATGAAGTTATAGGAAATTGGATAATTGATGTAATTAGAGTACAGATAACTTTAATCAGATATAATAAGAAGAAAAAGGAAAGATAAAATTATGGAATCATTATACCATAGGCTAAAATCATATGCTAAGGAAGATTATTATCCAATGCATATGCCAGGGCATAAAAGAAATACAAATATCATGAGTATGATTAATCCTTATGAAATAGATATTACTGAAATAGATGGATTTGATAACCTTCATGATGCAAATGATGTTCTAAAGAAAGCAATGGAACGTGCTGCTCATCTATATCATTCAGAGCATACACACTTCTTAGTAAATGGAAGCACAGTAGGTATTCTTAGTGGAATAAGTGCAGTAGTTAATAGAGGAGATACTGTTATTGTAGCTAGAAATTGTCACAAAGCAGTATATCACGCAATTTATCTAAATGATCTTAAACCAGTTTATATTTATCCACAGATTGAACAGAATTATGATATAAATGGTGGAATTTCACCTGAAAAAGTAGAAGAAATGTTGATAAATAATCCAAATACAAAACTGGTTATCCTTACGTCACCTACCTATGAAGGGATTGTATCCAATGTAAAGAAAATAGCTAAGATATGCCATAGATTTCATGTACCATTAATGATTGATGAAGCACACGGTGCCCATTTTGGTTTTTCAAAGGATTTTCCAGTGACAAGTATAGAAAGCGGTGCGGATCTTGTAATTCATAGTGTTCATAAAACATTACCATCATTTACGCAGACTGCACTATTACATGTAAATGGTAAGTTTGTAGATAATGAACGAGTGAAAAAAATGTTATCTATTTATGAAAGCAGCAGTCCCTCTTATATACTCATGGCGAGTATTGATCTATGTATAGAGTTATTAGAGAATAGAGGAGAAGAATTATTTACACAGTATAAGAAAAATCTTGATACATTTAAAATGGGCTTAGAGTTAAAACATTTAACAATTCTAGATGAATCAGTGAAAAATCAAAGTGATGTTTATGCAATTGATGAATCGAAAATCGTGATTTCTACAAAAAATTCTAATATTACAGGAAAGATGTTATATGATAAACTGTTAAACAAATATAAGATACAGCTTGAAATGGCATCCATGAATTATGTTATAGCAATGACAAGCATCTGCGATTCAAAGGAAGGTTTTGAAAGATTAAGAAGTGCTCTTATTGAGATTGATTTTGAAATAGATGATAATTATCGGATTCAAGATAGAACATCAAATAGTAATAGCATAACTATAACTACTCAAAAATACACAATTTATGAAGCTAGCCATAAAGAATCAGAAGATATATTATTATCTAAAGCCAATGGGCGTATTTGTGGAGAATATGTGTATGTTTACCCACCTGGAATTCCACTCATTGTACCAGGTGAAGAAATAAGTAATGATTTTATAGAGAAACTGATAGAATACAAACAAAGTGGTTTGGATGTAAAAGGATTAAAAGGAGTAAATGAAGAGTTTATAATAGTACTTAGGGAAGAAAGGACAAAGTAATGTCGAAAATATTTGTCATAATGGGTAAAAGCGCATCTGGGAAAGATACAATATTTAAAAGATTAATTCAAGATAAGAAATTGGATCTTAAGATTGTTGTACCATACACAACAAGGCCAATACGAGAAGGTGAGATGGAAGGCGTTGAATATCATTTTGTGGATGATGCGAGACTATATGAATTAAAAAAACAAAATAAAGTAATTGAACATAGAGCATATGAAACAATTCATGGACTATGGAACTACTTTACGGTGGATGATGAGCAGATAGATCTTATTCATGAAAATTATCTTATGATAGGAACATTAGAATCATTTTTACAAATGAAAGAATATTATGGAGAAGATAAAGTAGTTCCAATATATATTGATTTAGAAGACGGAATACGATTAGAAAGAGCATTGGAAAGAGAAAAACTACAGAAAGAGCCTAAGTATATAGAGATGTGCAGAAGGTTCTTGGCAGATGATAAAGACTTTAGTAAAAAACGTTTAGATGAGGCAAAAGTGAATCAACATTTTTCAAATATATCAATGGAGCAGTGCTTACAAGATATAATTAATTATATAAATACTGTATTAAGAAATGATTAAAAGATTTAGTATATTAATTTTATATTTATTTATATTGGATATTTTTATGATAATATAAAATTATTTTTAATTTTAAATTTAAAAATATATATATTAATTTTATGATATGATATAATTAGTAAGTGAAAAAATATTGTATGAAATTAACATATTATAGATGTAACTACAAACAGCAATAAAGTCTCTTAAATAGGGGAGGAAAAGCATGGATATAAAAGTTAATCAAACACAGATGCTAAATCAGGTTGCACCAAAAGCTCCTGTCCCTGAAAGTGATGGAACTTTTAAATTTACATTAGTAAGTAATATTGAAGAAAATGAGCTACAAGCTAAATTAAAAGTGTTGATGGAAGAAATTACGATGCAAGGGAAGAAGATATCAAAACGTATGGATGTACGTGATATGAAAAGATATCGAGGCCTAATTAAAGATTTTATGAATGAAGTCGTAAATCGTTCTCATAAATTTAGCAGGGAAAATTTTTTAGATAGAAGAGGCCGTCATAGAGTATATGGTATTATTAAATTAATTGATGAGAATTTAGATGAGTTAGCCTCAGAACTTATTAAAGATGAAAAGGATCATCTGACAATCCTTAGTAAGATTGATGAAATTCGAGGAATGTTATTAGATATCTTTACCTGATAAAAGTAAAAAGAGGTGTGAATCGTGTTAGATTTTAATAGTATTGTTGGACATGAACAGATCAAAGAGCATTTGCAAAATGCAATTAAATTGAATAAGGTATCTCATGCTTATATTTTGAATGGAGAAAAAGGTTCTGGCAAGAAGATGTTGGCTTATACCTTTGCTAAGGTTCTGCAGTGTGATAAAAAGGACATTGATCCATGTGGTGTATGTAAATCATGTATTCAAGCGGAATCTATGAATCAGCCTGATATCATCACTCTTGTCCACGAGAAGGCAAGCATCGGAGTTGATGACATACGTACTCAGATTAATAATGATATTGCAATCAAGCCTTATAGTAGTCCATACAAGATATATATTATTGATGAAGCCGACAAGATGACAGAACAAGCACAGAATGCATTATTAAAAACAATTGAAGAACCACCAGCATATGCGGTTATCTTATTATTAACAAGTAATGCAAATAGACTACTTCCAACAATTCTATCAAGATGTGTTACCTTAAATCTTAAGACGATAAGTACTGAACTCATAAAAAATGAGTTAATGGTAAATTATCATATTCCAGATTATTTAGCAGAATTAAGTGCTATCTTTTCACAGGGTAATCTAGGAAAAGCAATTCGATATGCCTCATCAGAAGAATTTACAAATATTAAAGAGGAAGTTCTTCATATACTCAAATATATAGATGACATGGAAATCTATGAGATTATTGAAGCAATTAAGAAATTATCAGAACACAAGCTTGAAATCAATGATTATATAGACTTTATGATCTTATGGTACCGAGATGTTCTTATGTTTAAGGTGACTAAGAATCCTAATGTATTAATATATCGTGAAGAATACAAATTCATATCAAAGCAAGCAAGTATGAGAACATATGAAGGAATTGAAGCAATCGTAAATGCGATGGATAAAGCAAAAGTCCGTTTAAATGCAAATGTAAATTTTGATATTGCTATAGAGCTTATGTTACTTACATTAAAGGAGAATGGAAATGGTTAATGTTATAGGTGTACGCTTTCGAAGAGCGGGAAAGATATATTTCTTTGATCCGTCAGGATTTGAGATAAAACTCGGTGACAATGTAATTGTTGAAACAGCTAGGGGGATTGAGTATGGCCAAGTTGTAATTGCACCAAGAGATGTGGAAGATGAGAAGATAATTCAACCGCTAAAACCTGTCATTCGAATTGCAACAGAAGAAGATAATGATATTGAAAAAGTTAATAAGCAAAAGGAAAAAGAAGCCTTTCAAATATGTTTAGAAAAAATAAGTAAACATGGGCTTGATATGAAGCTAATTGATGCTGAATATACCTTTGATAATAATAAAGTGTTGTTCTATTTTACAGCAGATGGAAGAATTGACTTTAGAGAATTAGTAAAAGATCTTGCAGCAGTATTTAAGACTAGAATTGAACTTAGACAAATTGGTGTTAGAGATGAAACTAAGGTAGTTGGTGGAATTGGAATATGTGGACGAGCATTATGTTGCCATACGTATTTATCGGAATTTGCACCAGTTTCAATTAAGATGGCCAAAGAGCAGAATCTGTCTCTTAATCCAACAAAAATATCAGGTGTATGCGGACGTCTTATGTGTTGCTTAAAAAATGAAGAAGAAGCATATGAAGAATTAAATAGTAAGCTACCTAATGTAGGCGACTTTGTTAACACGAATGATGGACTGAAAGGTGAAGTGCAAAGTGTTAGTGTATTAAAACAAGTAGTGAAAGTTATTGTTACACTTGAGAATGATGAAAAAGATGTAAAAGAATATAAAGTAGAAGACCTCAAGTTCAAACCACGTAAGAAGAAAGAGAAAGTGGCAATTGATGAGGAATTAAGAGCCCTTGAGATGTTAGAGAAAAAAGAAGGGAAATCTTTATTAAATGATGAATAATTTATTACCAGACGAGAGAATTGATGATCTTCATCGAAATAATTATAAAATTATTCAAAATACGAAGAAGTTTTGTTTTGGTATGGATGCAGTTTTATTATCAGATTTTGCTAAAGTAAAAGCTGGAGAGAATGCACTGGATCTAGGGACAGGTACAGGGATTATACCAATTCTGTTAGAAGCAAAGACAAAAGGAAAACACTTTTCTGCATTAGAGATTCAAGAGGAAAGTGCCGATATGGCTAGAAGAAGTGTAGAACTTAATCAACTACAGGATAAGATCGATGTAGTAATAGGAGATATAAAGGAAGCCTCTAAGATATTTGGAGGGGCTTCCTTTGACGTTATTACCACGAATCCACCCTATATGACAGAGAATCATGGATTAATAAATCCAAATATGCAGATGGCAATCGCAAGACATGAACTTCTATGTTCCTTAGATGATATTATTAGGGAAAGTTCAAAAGTATTAAAGAATAACGGGAGATTCTACATGGTACATCGTCCATTTCGATTAATAGAAATTATTAATACATTAAGCCTCTATAAATTAGAAGTGAAACGAATGAGGTTTGTTCATCCATATATTAATAAAGAGCCCAATATGGTGCTTATAGAGGCGATTAAAGGTGCTAAATCAATGGTCAAAATAGAATCACCATTAATTGTTTATGAAAGAGCTAATGTGTACAAAAAAGATATAAATGAGATCTATGGTTATGAAGAATAGATTTAAGTAAG
This sequence comes from Anaeromicropila herbilytica, assembly GCF_016591975.1. Classification (GTDB taxonomy): domain Bacteria; phylum Bacillota; class Clostridia; order Lachnospirales; family Lachnospiraceae; genus Anaeromicropila; species Anaeromicropila herbilytica. Next base: position 34,711 of record NZ_AP024169.1, read on the forward strand.
TTTTATGTTTTTAAATAATGTATGTTTGATAATAAAACAATACAATTTCAACTAGATTATAGTTATAAATCTATCAATATCAATTATAGTAATCGAAATATAACGAACAGTTAAGAGGAAGAATATGGCGGGTATATTATATTTATGTGCAACACCGATAGGAAATTTAGAGGATATTACTTTTCGAGTAATAAATACATTAAAACAAGTTGATTTAATTGCAGCAGAAGATACAAGGCACACTATTAAATTATTAAATCATTTTGAAATAAAAACACCTATGACTAGTTATCATGAGTTTAATAAAATCGAGAAAGCAGACTACTTGGTTAAAAAAATGCTAGAGGGAACAAATATTGCATTAGTTACGGATGCAGGTACTCCTGGTATTTCTGATCCTGGAGAAGAGTTAGTGAAAAGGGCATATGAAGCAAATATAACAGTCACTTCTTTACCAGGCGCAGTAGCATGTATCACGGCGTTAACTTTGTCTGGGCTATCTACTAGAAGATTTTGTTTTGAAGCTTTTCTTCCAACAGATAAGAAAGAAAAATGTAGAATACTAAATGAATTGAATAATGAGACTAGAACAATTATATTATATGAGGCGCCTCATAGATTAAAAAAGACACTACGAGAACTCTTAGAAGCACTCGGTAATCGTAAAATAACCATATGTAAAGAATTAACCAAAAAGTATGAGAAAGCTTTTCTAACTTCAATTGAGGAAGCGATACAGCACTATGAACTGAATGAGCCAAAGGGAGAACATGTTTTGGTAATTGAGGGAAAAACACATGAAGAAATCATAGAAGAAGAGCAAGAGAAGTGGAGAGAACTTACCATTCAGGGGCATATGAATCTTTATCTTGAACAAGGCATGGATAAAAAAGAGGCTATGAAAGTAGTTGCCAAAGAACGTGGTATGAAAAAGAGAGAAATTTATCAATATTTATTAGAAGAAGACAAAAAGTAATGAAATAATTGATAACGACAATTTAATACTGACTAAAACAAAAAAAAGTAGATAAGTGGGAAGACTTATCTACTTTTTATGTTTTAGTTAGTAGGTATCGGATTATTCTTCGATAAGACCAGCTAATTTAGCTAATTCTTTAATTGAAGCTTTAGAAACCTTTTTACCACAGTAATCAATTAATTCGTTCTTTTCGCCATTAAAGATATCTGCTGGTTCGTATTTTTTTAATACGATTCTATCTTCATCAACAAAGATTTCAAGTGGATCTCTTTCTCCAACACCTAATGTTCTTCTAAGTTCGATAGGTAATGTAATTCTTCCTAATTCGTCTAATTTTCTTACTATTCCTGTACTTTTCATTGTAAAACGCTCCTTTGATATGTATATAATCTACATGTATAAAAATAGCATAGCACGAATTCAAAGTCAATTTAAATAATTATCATGATATAGCACTATTTTAAGCACATATTAGTAAATTAAGAAAGAATATGTAAAATTTAAATAAATAGTTTTTTAATACAAAAATAACATAAATATGTTAATTATTAGAATTAGATGGAGAAAAAAGGGTTTTGGCAACTAATTTTGAATGTATATCAAAATATAGAGAGACAAAAATTTACAAATAACATATGTTATTTTACAAAAAGTTACAATTAATTGTAATTAATTCAATTAATTTTTTTATCAAAATAAATACATTTTAGTAGAATATTAAAATTTTAATCATAAAAAATAGTAAAAAAATAAGTATAATTGGAAAATACAAAAAAGTTAAGGAAAAAAAGGTAATAATATAGAAATAACAAAAAGTATTATTTTTGGGTATTCCATAGATGTTGTAGAAAATATAAATAATATAATCGAGCAATTTTATAAAAAGTACTAAGATAGCTTGAGTACTAATATATTTATATAAAATTTAATAATTCATGTAAAATAGAGGTGTTGTTAGTGCTAAATTATTTATGGGGATTTATGATAGTAATTGGTATTGTTGTTGGTGTTCTAACTGGAAGAATATCGGAAGTTAGTACAGCAACAATAAATTCATCAAAAGAAGCAATTTCTCTTTGTATTACCATGCTAGGATTTATGTCTCTATGGACTGGTATTATGAATGTTGCAAGAAGTGCTGGTATTATTGGAGCCTTAACTAAAGCCCTTAAACCTATTCTTCGATTATTATTTCCAGATATACCAAAGGACCATGTTGTAAACGAGTACATAGCATCTAATATGATTGCAAATATCCTAGGATTAGGATGGGCTGCAACGCCAATGGGGCTTAAAGCAATGAAGGAGTTAAAAACATTAAATAAGAATAGTGACCTAGCTAGTGTAGATATGTGCACTTTTTTAATTATTAATATTTCTTCTCTACAGCTTATACCTGTTAATATTATTGCTTATCGAAGTCAATATGGGTCTGTAAATCCTACAGAAATCCTGGGACCTGCCATAATTGCAACTTGCTTTTCTACATTGGTTGGTGTTTTATTTTCAATTATAGCGAGAAGGAGTTGTAAGAAATGAAATTTTTATTATATATATCAGATTATATTATGCCATTTGTTCTGTTCTACGTAGTTGGATTCGGATTATTAATGAAAGTAAATATCTATGATGATTTTGTTAAGGGGGCAGAAGATGGACTAAAGGTGGTAGTTGGAATTATACCTACGTTAGTTGGACTCATGGTAGCCATAGGAATTCTTAGAGCATCCGGAGCTTTAGATTGGTTGTCTAATTTAATTATGCCAGTTACAGATATGCTGCATTTCCCTTCTCAATTGGTTCCTTTAGTTACTATTAAGATGTTCTCTTCATCAGCTGCCACAAGTCTGGTACTTGATATATTTAAAGAATACGGGCCCGATTCCTACATAGGTAGATTAACTTCAATTATGATGAGTTGTACAGAAACTATATTTTACACAATGTCTGTATATTTTTTAACAGCAGGGGTAAAGAAAACGAGATATACACTAGCAGGAGCATTAGTTGCAACGTTTGCCGGGGTAATCGCTAGTGTAATAATTGTAGGCTTTATGTAGATAACAAAGTAAATAATGAAGTATAAAGAAAACAAAATTTATTAGTTGCATAGTATTATGTTTGAAACTAAGTATATTATTATAATTTTTGAAGCATTAAGACATAGACGCAACCTTGAATATGAAATCTTTATCGTGTATAATAATTAATATCATATTATAAGGAAATGGGTGAGTATATGGATGCATATGGTACGTTTAATGAGGTATTGGTAAAATTATTTAATGAAATCATGGAATTAGAGCAAAAGGCTATTATTACAGAAGAATTCAAAGATATTTCAAATAACGATATGCATATCATAGAAGCAATAGGTAATGAAGAGCCTAAAAATATGACAACAGTAGCCAAAGCTCTTAAAGTTACGGTTGGCACACTTACTATTGCTATTAATAACCTTGTAAAAAAAGGATATGTTGATAGAGTGCGTAGTGACGAGGATCGAAGAGTAGTCCTGATTTCTTTAAGTATGAAAGGTGAAAAAGCTTTTGAACACCATAAGAGATTTCACCAGGATATGATAAATGCAACATTAAAAGGATTATCTGACAGTGAAACTAAAATATTAGTAAAAGCCTTGAGTAATTTAAGTTCTTATTTTAAAGAATATTACTAAAAGAATAAGAAAAAGGTAATAAGGAAGAGATAGTAACTGATAATTAATTACAGTATAAACAGCAGAAGAATCATAACATACAATAATAATATAATAGTTGAAGCGAAAATATAGTTATGTAGAGACTAAATTTCAAGTAAAATAAGTCGAAGGAGGATATCGGGAAAATATATCTCGATTAAGATGCAAATGGATGGATTTTTAGATGATAGCGATTTAGAAGGATTATTTGATGAATTAAACATGGTGGAACAGACTGTAGCAGAGAATGAATCTGATAAAGAAATGGATGCTTCGTCAAGAAGATACATGGAGATTATTAAGAAGCATAAAAGTGTAGAAGAAAAATAGGAATATAGTTATTAACGTAGTAATATGTAGTAATAAATTAACATTAACACTTTAATATAATTATAATTGTTAATGTAATACTTATATTTAAAAACCAAAATGACTGTTATTTATCCGTTAAGATAATAAATAGGAAGTTTATACTTATTTATTGGATAATAATAACAGACATTTTGGTTTTTATAAGTTATTTATATATTCTTGTATATCAGTACTTAAGAAAAGTGGCAATTGCAATCATCTATATGAACTTATTTATGCAATGGTATCGATTACTAAGTCTTCTTCTATTTCAGATACAACCTTTTTAAGAGCATCTAAGGCTTCTTCAGGTAGTTCATCAAATCCACCCTTTACCTCTTTTCTAGATTCAACGAAACGAATACGATCATTCATACGTTCTTTTAATTGATAAATATAATCTTTATCACTCATATCAGGTATGAAGCCTTCCCATTCCATAATCTCAATATCTTCAAAAGTACCCCATTGCTTGAAAGAAGAAGTACCTTCAATAATATTCTCTAGAATACCAAGAGTATCTTTAGGTTTTACTTTTTTACCCATGAAATCACCAGTATTAATAATATAGCAATCTACATTTCTTTCGGCTACTAGTTTTTTAAATTTTTCATAATCATTCACAAGTGGATAAGTTCTAAAAGGATTAGCATATGGTTCAACTACTAATGCATTAGGATCTACCCCAGGTGCAAGTCGTTCCGCTGAAGAACGCTTTGTTGCTAGCGTAGCGCCCATGACAGATGCTAATTCAGCACCTTTAATTTTTAATACAGGTGGAAGAGTTGGATCTTTCATTATCCAGAAAATTGCGTTAACTGGTTCGTAAATCTTATCTACACGATTTGGAGACCATAATTTGGATTTGATTGCACGACCGTTGCCATTACGTATATCTTCGGTTACAAGAACTACTTTTCCATCCTCGTCAAGGGTTGCGGAACAGTTCTGAGCAGTAATTAAATATTTATTATCCTCGCAACTAAGTGGATAGTCAGCAGTTTTATCAAAGTATGTTGGTTCAAGAGCAATTGATGAACCAGTCTCTGTTGAGATAATGAAAGCATCATCATGCAACACGGTTACATCATATTTGCCATCATGTTTAGCATGAGTAATGGTTGATTTACCTGAGCCAGACAATCCGAATACACTAGCTACGTATGAGTTTCCATTAGGCAGATTATATCTTTTTTGACCACCATGGCAAGATGCATATCCATTACGATTGGCAATTGCCCAAGCGATTGTTAGAGTACCTTTTTTATGTTCACCAAAATACCTCATTCCAAGGAGTGCAGCACAGTTGGTATTGGTATTAAAGTAAGTTAATCCAAGTGGATGCTCGGAATGTTTCCATTGTGGATTAGAGAAGATATAGATATCTCCTTCCCTACCATCACCAATAAGTGATGACTTTTTATACATTTTCACATATTCATCGGATAGATACTGGAAGTTAAGCATCCAAGAATATAGGATATTTTCTTCACCTTCTGGAATCAAAAGATGAGCCGTTACCATGAATTCTGGATCTAATCCAATAAATACTTCGGCATGATAGAGTGTTATGTAACGAGTGTCATAAATGGCATCTTTTAACTTGTTATCAAGGTCTTTACAATCAACACCAGGCTCACCAGCAATTCTTCTTGCAGCAGCACAACGTCCAGTTACAAAGCCATCATTAAATAATAATACCTTAGCATCTTTTTCTAGTCCAAATTCTTCACCATGATATACAGGCATATCTGTAACAACAGTGCCTGGAGAATGTTTTGCAAGTTCATAAGCTTCTCTTAATGTATTTACTTTAATTACATTATTTCCATAAAAAGCAGCTTCAATGATAGAACGGGTGGTTGAAAAGATAGGATTATTCGCGCCAATTTCTTCACGCTTAAAATTTGCTTTTGTTGACATATTTGATTCCTCCTAGTTTATATTGGTGACAATAAAAAAGGGGATTAGCTGGACATGAGGGTGCATAGCTGCAGCTCATGCAGAAAGTTAGGACAAAATATTGTTCGCCAATATAAGTATATTCCTTATGGATAAATATGTCAATTCTAAAGAGGCAAGGTATTTATTTTTTTAAAGACATAATTTGATTATTTTTGTGCGTCTATCCAAGAATCTAAACGATTGTCAATTACATCAAAAGGAGCAGGTCCAGTCTTTAAAAGAAATTCATGAAAATCCTTAAGTACAAATCGATCACCAAGTTGTTTTTTTGCTTTATCTCTTAACTCATTAAACTCAAGATATCCGATGGTATATTGTAGATAATTACCGGGCTCTTCAACCACTGATTTATAGAATTCATTTACCGTTTTGTCATCGTCTGTGTTTAGAACTTTCAACAAAAAGTTTCCTGTTTCTTTTTTCGTCCAACCTTCATAATTAACACCAATATCAACTCTTGCATACAGACATAGAGTTGCAGCCATATTTTTCTCAAGTAATGAGGCAACGCTTTTATCAAGGCCAGCAAGTGAGTAGGAGTCTAGTTCAACATAGGTAGCCCAACCTTCTGTATATCCACCAAAGTTTAATACACTACGTATTGGTGCTGGATTTTGCTCATTAAAATATACGCATTGGTATAGGTGACCTGGATATCCCTCATGAGCTATAGTTGTAAAGATTGTCGATTGGTCAAACTGCTCTGACTTATTTATATAGATACTATTATCAGCATAATTATCAATGGCCGGTGTTAAATAAAAGGCAGGGCTTAAGAAATCTTGTAAGGATTTATCTACATATTTTATGGTACAATTTACGTCATTTAAGGCTGGGTAGTTTTTATTAATAGCAGTTTTTAAGTAGTTTATAATTTCTTTTGGATCCGTTAATTTGTATTTTACTTTCTCCATTGCATCAAGCGCATCTGGTTTCACTAGAACAATTGCTTGCATCTTTGCAATATTATGATTCATGGTGTCTTCTAGTAAATCAGTTAATTCGGAAATAGATTTCTTAGAGCCGGTCTCTGATTGGACAAGTAACTTGTAATATTCTTTTCCGTTTTTAAAATTACATAGGCCTCCTGCATTCTTACCAGTTCCCTTTAGCTTACTTAATTCAGATATTAGATTTTCATATGCTGGGATAACACTAGTTAGTACAGCATCTTTATTTGCTTTTTTGTAGTTTCTAATCTCATCTTTGGTAAGTCCCTTAAAGGAAGAGACCTTATCATTAAATACAGTAATTAAAAGATTATTTTTTTTATCTTTAATAAAAGTGTTACATTGGTCAATAATATCCTTGACTGCAGTATCGTTCATAAATAATCCTTGTTTTGACTTTTCTTTTTCTATTGCCACAATCTGCTTAAAGTAATCATCTGTACAATTTAATAATTTGATATAGTCATCAATATCCTCTTTATCATAAAAATTATATTCTGCATATAGAACTGGCAGTTGGGCTTGAAATCCAATGGTTGGACTTAGAATTTCTGAATATAGAGGATATTTTCCTAGGTTAAGATTAAGGGATAAGGATTCTTTTAAAATATCATAAGTTAACTTTTGATCTTTAGTTAGGGAATCGTAATCAAAGTCTTTGAGACGTTTTAAATAATTCTCGTATTTAACTAGATTCTCTTCATTTTCTTCTAATGTATATTCACCTAAAGTTGGAGTGAAATTCTTGATTCCATATTTTTCAGGCTTTGAAAGGGTATAATTTAAAGTGATACTATCACTTTGTACTTGATCTACAAATACTTCCTTTGTAAATGCATCAAAGTCCTCTCTGGTTTTGGGATTAATCTGTTTCTGGTTACAGCCAGTGGCAAGTAACATTATCGTAAGAATAGCAGTAAAAAACAGAATAAATAGATTACGTTTTTTTAGTGTTTTCATTATTACCTCCTATTATTTTTGAACTTTGTTTTATTATACAGCAAAAAATCAAGTTAGTAAAAATTACTTTTGGCTCATATTCCCTAAAATTAGACGTTGTACCAATGAAAATATTGGACTTATTAAAAATTATATACTATAATAATTAATTACAGGCAATATATAAACTTTTATAGTTCGTTAGAAAAGACATACAAGAAATTAATATTGTAGGATTTTTGAAGTAGACAAAAACATTACAAATATTTCATGAATTACGTATGCATAATATAAATAATGTGTAGTAGAAGGAGGAAATGGAATGGAGAAGAAACCATTTTATATGACAACAGCAATTGCATATACATCAGGTAAGCCTCATATTGGTAATACCTATGAGGTTGTATTAGCAGATAGTATAGCAAGGTTTAAAAGACAACAGGGCTTTGATGTATTCTTTCAAACAGGTACGGATGAACACGGGCAAAAGATTGAGTTAAAGGCTGAAGAAGCAAGTATTACGCCAAAACAATTTGTAGATAACGTTGCAGGTGAGATTAAAAGTATATGGGATCTTATGAATACATCTTATGATAAATTTATTCGTACAACAGATGATTATCATGAAAAACAAGTACAAAAAATCTTTAAGAAATTATATGAGCAAGGTGACATATATAAAGGACATTATGAAGGAATGTATTGTACACCATGTGAGTCCTTCTTTACTTCTTCCCAATTAGTGGATGGAAAATGTCCAGACTGTGGTAGAGAAGTTCAACCTGCCAAAGAAGAAGCTTACTTCTTAAAGCTTGGAAAATATACGAATCGCTTAATTGAACACATCAATACTCATCCAGAATTTATTCAACCAGAATCAAGAAAGAACGAGATGATGAATAACTTCTTGTTACCAGGACTTCAAGATCTATGTGTATCAAGAACATCTTTCAAATGGGGAATTCCAGTAGACTTTGATGATAAACATGTAGTATATGTGTGGCTAGATGCACTAAGTAACTATATTACTGGTATAGGATATGACCTAGATGGCAATTCAACTGATCAATTTAACAAGTTCTGGCCTGCTGACTTACATCTTATCGGGAAAGATATACTTAGATTCCATACGATTTATTGGCCAATTATGTTAATGGCTCTAGATCTACCTCTTCCAAAACAAGTATTTGGACATCCTTGGCTAATGCAAGGCGATGGTAAGATGAGTAAATCAAAAGGTAATGTACTCTATGCAGATGACCTTGTTAATTTCTTTGGCGTGGATTCTGTTCGATATTTTGTATTACATGAGATGCCATTTGATAATGACGGTGTAATTACTTGGGAACTAATGGTTGAGAGAATGAACTCTGACCTTGCGAATACCTTAGGTAACTTAGTAAATCGTACGATATCTATGTCTAATAAATATTTCGGTGGTATTGTGAAGAATACTGGAGTAAAAGAGGCAGTAGATGAAGAATTAAAGGAATTAGCATTATTAACTCCTAAAAAAGTAGTGGAAAAGATGGAGAAATTAAGAGTTGCTGATGCAATTACAGAAATCTTCACGTTGTTCAAGAGATGTAATAAATACATTGATGAAACAATGCCTTGGGTATTAGCAAAAGAAGAGGATAAGAAGCCACGTCTTGAAACTGTGCTATACAATTTAGTAGAAGGAATTACAATAGGTGCAAGTCTATTAGAATCCTTTATGCCAGAGACTGCACAAAAAATCGTAGCACAATTAAATACAAAGATTAGAACAATTGAGGAGTTAAATGAATATGGACAATATCCATCTGGAAATAAAGTTACAGAAACGCCAGAGATTCTATTTGCTCGTTTAGATATGAAAGAAGTATTAGAAAAAGTTGAGGAATTAAAAAGGAAAATGATGCCAGCAGAAGAAGTAAAAGAAGAAAATAGTGAAGCAGTAATTGAAGTAGAGAAAAAAGAAGAAATCTCTTATGATGATTTCATGAAAATGCAATTTCAAGTAGGACAAATTATTGCTTGTGAAGAAGTTCCAAAGTCAAAGAAATTATTATGTTCTCAGGTTAAGATCGGAAATGAAGTAAAACAAATTGTATCTGGAATTAAAGCATATTACACACCAGAGCAAATGGTTGGTAAAAAAGTTATGGTCTTAGTGAATCTAAAACCAGCAAAATTAGCAGGAGTTCTATCAGAGGGAATGCTTCTATGTGCTGAGGATGAAAATGGAGAACTAGCTCTTATGGTTCCAGAAAAGAATATGCCAGCAGGAGCAGAGATCTGCTAATAAAAAGGCATGGGAACTAGTGTGAATGTTAAAAACAACTCACACCCCTGATTTATATGTCGCCAATGGCGACAGATGGGAGCTAGAATGATAATAGATACACATGCACATTATGATGATGAGCAATTTGACAAAGATAGAGACGAATTACTTCATAATTTGAAGGAAAACGACATAGAATATGTAGTAAATATCGGAGCAAGCCTTAAAACAACAAAGAACACTTTAGAATTAATGGAAGCATATGATTTTGTCTATGGAGCAATTGGAGTTCATCCAAGTGAGACTGCAGAGTTAAATGAAGAGAATTTCGCTTGGCTAAAAGAGCAAGTAGGAAGAGAAAAAGTTGTTGCAATTGGTGAAATTGGTCTAGACTATTATTGGGACGAACCTGATAGAGAGATTCAAAAAAAATGGTTTCATAGACAGATGGAATTAGCCAAAGAAACTAAGCTACCAATGGTAATACACAGTAGAGATGCAGCAAAAGATACTCTTGATATGATGAAGACAGCAAAGGCTGATCAAGTAGGAGGAGTAATACATTGCTTTTCCTATGGTGTTGAGATGGCAAGAGAGTACCTTAATATGGGGTTCTACCTTGGTATTGGGGGCGTGCTTACCTTTAATAATGCAAAGAAATTAAAAGAAGTAGTAGAATATATTCCTCTTGATCGCATTGTATTAGAAACGGATTGCCCATATCTTAGTCCTGTTCCCAATCGTGGAAAGAGAAATTCTTCTCTTAATTTAGTATATGTCATTGATGAGATTGCAAGATTAAAGCGTATGAATAAAGAAGAGATAATCAGAGCAACCAATAAAAACGCTAAAGAGTTATATCGTATCAGATAATTATATTAAATATGTACCATAAATACTGGACAGATGCTAAAGATTGAAGGTAATGGGCATAAAAATGAAAGGCATGGTAATAGACATGGCATCCTTAGGAAACCCAAAGAATACCATTGAAATATTAAATAAATATCATTTTGTATTTCAGAAGAAATTTGGACAGAACTTTTTGATTGATACACATGTATTAGAGAAAATTATTGCAGCAGCAGGTATTACAAAAGATGATATGGTACTTGAAATTGGACCAGGTATTGGGACAATGACACAGTATCTATGTGAAAATGCTAGAGAAGTTGTTGCTGTGGAAATTGATAAAAAGTTAATTCCAATCTTAGAAGACACCTTATCAGAGTATGATAACGTAACAGTTATTAATGAAGATATCTTAAAAGTAGACATTAAGAAATTAGCAGAAGAAAAGAATCATGGAAAGCCGATTAAAGTTGTGGCTAATCTTCCATACTACATTACAACGCCTATTATCATGGGACTATTTGAAAGTAAAGTTCCAATTGATAATATAACGGTAATGGTACAAAAAGAAGTTGCAGATCGAATGGAAGTTGGACCTGGAACGAAAGATTATGGTGCTCTTTCCTTGGCAGTTCAATATTATGCAAAACCATATATTGTTGCAAATGTTCCAGCAAATTGCTTTATGCCAAGACCTAATGTTGGTTCAGCAGTAATCAGGTTAACGAGACATCAGAATCCTCCAGTAGTTGCAGATGATGAAGATCTTATGTTCAGAATTATCAGAGCATCCTTTAACCAAAGAAGAAAGACCTTATTGAATGGTCTAAATAATAGCAGTGAAGTTAACTTACCAAAAGAAACAATATTAGAAGCAATTCATGAACTTGAAGTAGCAGAAAATATTCGTGGAGAAGCTTTAACTCTAGAACAATTTGCTAAGTTAAGTAATATTATAAAAAGAAAATTATAATAAAGCTATTACAAAACATACAATATAAAAAGTACACTATAACTAATTGAACGTTAGTTGCAGTGTATTTTTTTTATATAAATGCGCCAAGCTTACTCCTGTGCATCCGCTAGAGACCGTTAAATTTCCATGCCCTATTTATATTTGTAGCGGTGTTAAGATAATGGAATGGGAATTTGACACGAAGTTTAAGATTCTTAGAATGTTTATGAATTAGTATTTGGGAGGTGGAATATATTAGTAATACAACTAATATAATTAATCAAAAAGGGAGTGATGAATTTGTCTGATTATAAAAGATTTGTCTCATATGTGTATGATTATGAATATGGAATAAAAAGAAATAATGTTGGCTATGCAAGGGTCGAAGTGAAAAATGGACAATGCAAGATAACATTAAGTATAAAAGTTTCAAGTGTTCGAGTAAATACATTAAAATGCCATTTATTTATGAGGCAGGGCGCTAAAATTAAATGCTTAAGATTAGGCGATGGTGTTGTTAAAAATGGATCTTATGAGTTTAGGTCTCTTATGGATTCGAATAATCTAATGGGAAGTAATTACTCAATTGATGAAATGGGTGGCATTATTGTATATTCGAGCTTAGACAAATTTTTTGCAACAGAGTGGGACGATAATCAAATCATATTATTAGATAGTTTTGAAGAACTTACCAATAAAAATAACAACAATAAAATAGAACAAGATGATCATGAAAAAACTCAAACTGAAGACATTGTGGACAAATTAGGCGAAGAAATCCAGTCAACTCCTATTGAAATAAGTAAAGAGATAACAGATGAGTATGCCAATGAGGTAAAAAAAGAACAGAAAGATATAACAGATGAGATAATAGAACGAAAATCCAATTCCAATTTCAATGAACAAGATAGTTATAGACTTGCTCCAGAGCAGTCGAAAACGTCCAAGAAACAAAATGATTTAATACATAAGAATGAGGATGGAGAACAGGACCAGAAAAAGGATAACGAATTGGAAGTAGAAGTTGATTATAGAAAAGAAAAGATGGATTATGAAATTAATCCAGAGCCAATCTATGGAGAAAAGCTTGTTTCGGATCACAAGAAAAGAGTTCAAGTGAAAGAAGTGCATTACCAATATTATGATTATTATAATCGCATTGAACGTCGTAACATTAATGTAGATGAACAAAATCAAGATAAAAATGAAATTAAAGATATAGAAGAGAGAGAACAACAAGGACAGAAACAAGAGCAGCAAGAAGAACAGCAACAGACAGAACAAGAGGCAAAACAACAAACAGAGCAACAAATGGAACAACCAGAACATCCAGAACAAGAGTACCAATACGATGATTATAACAATTACCAAGATAAATTTGATGAGATAGAGAAAGAAAATAGTAACAATTCAAACATTAATAGCAATATAGAGGAGTTTAATCAATACAGAAATGAGTTAAAAGCAGCAAGTGATGATATCAAACAGGAACAGATAGAGAACACTGAAGAAACAGATCAGGAGAAGCGCAAGAAAGAGGATGAAACAAATTCTATCAACAAATTCATGAGTGAAACCAACTTTAACAATTATGATAGCAATACACTAAACATGAATGAGTTGAAATTAAGTACTGAAGAAGTTGAGATATCAAAACATATAGACGATATCAACAAGATTGAGGAACTCAGAATTAAAGAGCAGATAAGAATACAAGAAGATAGAAAAAAGCAACAAGATCAGCAAACAGTGGAGCAGAAGACATCTGGTAATAATGACAACTATCAAGACAGTTACTTTAGAACAGAAGCAAGATCAAGTTTCAAAAAGAAGAAAATATTAGGAGAAAGTATTGTAGCTAATAAAATATTTGAAAGTTATCCTAAGCTAAATGCTTTTAATGATAAGGAATTTGACGAGTGTGTTCGAATTGAACCTCAAGATTTAGGTTTATTCCCAGTAGACAATTGGATCTTAGGTAATAACAGTTTCTTATTGCATGGCTATTATAGTTACAGGCATTTATTATTTGCAGAAAAAAAGAATATGAACGTGTGTCAGTATCTATTGGGGGTTCCAGGAGTATATCAAACTCGTGAAAAGTTTGTAGCTAATATGTTCGGATTTCATTACTTTAAGCCATCAAAAGGAAAAGAGCCAAAAGATGGTGATTTTGGTTACTGGTATATGGAAATAAAACTATAAGAATTGTTCAAAACAGTAAATATTATATCTAATAGGGATGTTAATGGAATAATCGCGATATTAAGTTATATCAATTAATTAGCATCCCTTTGTTATTAAACTAAAGAGTATTAATTAAAGAATATCTTCTATGATCTTCCCATTCACCATTGATTTTAGCAAAAGAAGGGGACAAGCCTTCGTAATGAAAGCCAAGCTTTTCAATTAAGTGAATGGAAGCTGAATTCGATGGCATAATCATAGCTTCCATTCGATGGAGAGAATAATCACTAAAAATGATATCAATGCATTTAGATATACTTTCAGTAGCATAACCTTTCTTCTGATGCCTATGGTCTATCTTATATCCCAGCTGGCAAGATAAAAATGCACCTCTTATTATATTGCTAATACTAATACAACCAATAATTCTATTCATGTTCTCTTTTTCAAAAATGTAATATCGAATATGCTTCATTTGAAGCATTTGCTTATACTCATATTCTAGTGTCTTCTCTTGAAAAGCTATAGTATAGAAACTAGGAAGTTTTGAAGGTTCATATGGACGTAGATGCTCTTGATTCTCCAAATAAAAAGTAAGAACTTTACTTGCTTCATTTGTTGGAAGAACTTTTAAACATAATCGGTTAGTTTCATATTGTAATTTCATCATATATTTTAACTCTCTCTTTAGTTGATGACTTAACAGTTACAATTAGTCAATTCCTCTAATACCCACATTAGTAATGTATGGCGTCAATAGTGTAACAAAATCTTTTAATTCAGGTAATGTATATCCATGTAGATTAGAACCGATGATATCAGGAGAATCTTTATAAGCTTGTAGATAGTAGGCACGTGCTCCACTAATCCATTGTCCAATTGAAATAATGTCTTTTTCACAAACCAATTCCTTTACAACCGTTGTTCGAAATTCATAATCAATTAAATTTTCTAGAAGTAGGTTAACTGAGGAAGAAACTGAGGATAATTGTGGATTGGATATACCGGTTGCCCTATCATAATGTTCCTTTGAACTTTTAATATCCATAGCAACATAATCAATGGAATGATGTTTGATTAAATATTCTAACATGGAGTAATTTGTGCCATTGGTATCTAATTTTACTTTTAATCCTATAGATTTAATTTGTTCTATAAAATCAGGAAGGTCGTTGTGAATGGTAGGTTCGCCCCCAGTTATACAGACTCCTTCCAATATGTTTTTTCGCTTTTCTAATATTGATAAGACATCCTGCTCGGGAATGGTAGGCTCAGAGTCAGGGGAAAGAACTAAGGATGAGTTGTGACAAAAGGGACATCTGTAATTACAATTTCCCAAGAAGATAGTCGCAGCCAAGTGCTTTGGATAATCTAATAACGTTGTTTTATTAAAGCCGTGAATTTGCATATTGTCACCTCTTATTGTTCGTGATACGATATAGTAACTATATCAGATTTTATTTTAGAAGTAAATGTGAATTGTATTGTCAGAAATAGCGAGATGAATAAGAAAAAGGCATGGTATATTTATGGATGAAAAATATATGAGAGAAGCAATTAAACAGGCAAAAAAGGCATACAATATAGATGAAGTTCCAATTGGGTGTGTAGTCGTATACGAGAATAAAATAATTGCTAGAGCATATAATAAAAGAAATACGAAAAAGAATACATTAGCTCATGCAGAGATTATAGCAATTGACAAGGCAAGTAAGGTGTTAGGTGATTGGAGATTAGAGGATTGTAGTATGTATATTACTTTAGAGCCATGCCCAATGTGTGCAGGTGCTATTGTGCAATCTCGAATGAAAGAGGTTATTATTGGTAGTATGAATCCCAAGGCAGGATGTGCAGGTTCTATTATTAACTTACTACAAATGGAGGAATTCAATCATCAAGTTCAATTAAAAACAGGTGTATTAGAAGAAGAATGTACGTTGTTGTTAAAAGATTTCTTTAAATCTTTACGAGTACGTAAAAGAGAAATGAAGATGGAAAAGAATAATACAGTAGCGGAATAGACATAGTAATAATAATACTATTGACATTGCTATATATTAAAGTTATAATTACAAATACACTGTTAATTATATAACTGTATCAAAAACGTCAAAAAGTTTCCGTGCAGCCGGGGAGATAGCGGTGCCCTGTACCTGCAATCCGCTACAGCAGGGGTGATGTTTTGCCTAGGGTTCTCATCTTGTAGGGCTGCCCTTTATAAGTGATGTTGACGTCTGGGTCTTACGCAACAGGAATTCGTGAACCGTGTCAGGTCAGGAATGGAGCAGCACTAAGCGAAAGCTCTTGTGTGCCGTAAGGCTACCTGGACCGAGTTAACTGTAAAGGTAACGCCTATGGAGAGAATTCAAAGCAAAGCGCACGGAATTTAATAGATAAATTATATTTTATACAAGTAAATACGAATACACAAAGATGTCATAACTCGTTATGTACATCTTTTCTTTTTTATTAGACTTATTAGTAGATAATAAGTCAATAAGTAGTTACTCTAAGAAAACCATATCCTCATGTTAGAATCTATCAATGGGGGTAGTTCTATATACAATTGAAAGGGGTCGGTAAACTATCAATGGGGATAGGCCTTTGTTCTTTACCATCAGAAATGATGGGCCGACCCTATAAATTCATATTGGATCATATTAAAAGTTTTTAAATTAATAAATGGATACAAAAAGTCATATATTATGTTCAAACAACAAGAAAAATGTCAAAATATAAAGTTTTACTTCACGAAGCTATTAGAATGAATTATAATAATAAAAGAATACAAAGATACATTGATAAGATAAAATATGAGGTGAGACAATGGGAGTAAATCTTAATCCGTTAACAGTGAATCAAATTCCAAAGGGAACAATTATTTATTCGGAAAATGAACAAGTAACAAATGTATGTTTAGTAGTAAAAGGGAGAGTTCTAATTGGCAATAGTGGATCTAAAATTATTGTAGGAACAGGAAGTTTTATTGGAATCTCAGACTTATATACTGGTAGCACATTTAATACCTACATTGCGTATGAAGATGTAGTGTTATATGCCTTCCCGGTTAGTGAGATTGAAGATCTAGAAAAGATATATTATGCAAATAAGGACTACAGAGGGCTTGCGATAGGTGCTTTAAGTAGATATGTAGCAGAATATGATAGGATATATCAAGCGCTTAACAAAAAGAAGGAATCCTTGTATAACTTTATTACGGATACTTATGCTAGATATATAGAATTAGGACAACAATATGGGGTTTCAGTGTTGCCAATTGATAATGTGGATGACCTAGCTAAATATGAAAGTGATTTTAACTACGAGCGTAATAAAATTGATTATTATCAAGAGTATATAAAAATACCTATGGATATCTTAAAAGCATTCTATGCTACAAATGTTAATGTAACTACTTATCAAGTAGAGGAACAAGCTGTATTAATATCAGATATTGTATCAGAATGCGTAGAAATGTCTTTATATATCGTACATTTATTTGAAATATTAATTAATAGTACGGAAGCTTGTTTATTTAAAGGGGTTGCAAAATTAGCGATTGACAGTTCGAAAGATAAGGGTATGAATAAGGAACTGATCAGTATGGTTGATGAAATAAAAGAACAAATATTTAGTACAGAGAAATTATTTATTGAGAAAATATACCTAAAGTTAAATTCATATAATGAATTTATGGAAGAAATATATATTAATTTATTAAGTGGAGTGAATAATCAGGAAATTAGTTCGAAGATGCAGATGAAGTATTCGGAAAAGGATACAACATTAGCAAGTTCTGAAATGGAGAATTCATTAAAACAAATCTTAGATTATTCTAGAATTGATCAAGAAGAAGCAGAAGCCTATACTAAATTAATTAATGAGTTTAAGAATTTAAGAGATAAATATTCTTCAGAAGATACAGCTAGAATGCTAAGAAAACGTATTGCGGAAAAGTTTTATAATATATATGAAAGAGTATTTATCCGAGCTTATGAAGAGAAAAATCCTATCCGAATTATTGATATGTTCTTAAACTATGGATATATGGATGAGGAATTGATTTCAAAAGAACAATCTATCGAATTATATTTTCTTAAGGAAAATAATGATGAAGGTCTTTGTAATGTCTATACAATGAAAGATTGGTTAATTCAAATCTATGAGAAGAAAAAAGAACCTTCGAAGAATGAATTTGATTTAGATTACGTAGAAAACTTAAGAGAAATCAAAAAATCCACTAAGTTAACCCCAGAGCAGGAAAAAGATTATTTAGAGAATCCTAGAACGCGTGTGAACTACGAGATTATGAATATGTTCCGATATAATAATCGATTAGTAAATGGACAAATGAGTATATTTGTACCTATTCTATATGAAGATGGAATGGCACATGATATAGGAAACGCATATTTAACTGCCAAAAAAGTGAATGATGCAGTAGCTCAATTATTAAAGATAGATTATTCTGTATTTCATAGAGAATCCTTGTATTATGATGAAGCAAAGGGTATAAAAAAAGAATATATTATGGAGGCAGTATATCCAGATATGATCTTGTTACCAATGTATGGACAGAGATCAATTATGTGGCAAGAGATTACAGGTAAGAAGAGAAATACAAAAGGTAGATTTTTATTACCAGCCTTTATCGACGGAAGTCTAGAAGATCATCTCATTCGATTATTCGGCCAGTTTAGGTGGGAGTTATGTCGATGCATTCAAGGTGCATCTTGGAACGATATTAAGAATAAGTCCCTTACTTCTGAGTATTCTGATTATATTCAATTCTATCGTAAGAATAGAGACCTATCAGAAGACAGAAAAGAAAAAATTAAATCACAGATTCAAAAAGGAAGACATAACACAAGAGAAATTTTTGTAATAGATTATGAGATTTGGATTAAGAATGAGTCAAATGGTGCTGTGAGACTTAATAAAGTTGCCAGAGAGATTATAGCTAATTATTGTCCATTTTCATTAGAAATTAGAAATAGAATAGGAAAGCAACCAGTATTTCAAGAAGCAATAGCTAGATTTGATAGAAATCAGCAGAAGAAGATTAAAGAATTAGATTTAAGATTGCGAGCTCTTGAAAAGGAACGTATACCGATTCCAGATGTTTTAATTGAGACTCAAAAATTCTATCGTGATTTATAAAATTGTCTTAAATAGGTGATTTATTTTATAATTATATTTACATTATAGTAATTAAGGTAAGTCTATTCTAGAATTTTATTATATAAAATAGGGGTGTGAAGGAATACTAATCACACTCCTATTTTTGTATAAACTTATATACATAGCCATATTTTAATATAGTAGATATCTATATATTAAATGGTTGTTAGAGGAAAAAGGAGAGTTAGTAGATGTTTCATAAAAAAGTGAAAGTGTTTAAGATTGTTCTTGCTACGTTTATAATAATATGTATAATAGGAACGGTAATCCTGGGCTTTCTTGGTAATTATCTGTATAATTATGCTTTAAACTCTAATGCAAAAAAGACGATATTCAGTAGTTCTGAAAAAAAATTAGAAACAAGCGGTGAAATAAAAGAGCCAGATCAAGCGTGGTTACTTAAGAAGGCTAAAGATATTACGTTAAACAGTAAAGATGGATTATTATTACATGCATATGAGATAAATAATAAAAGTGATATTTATGTTATTGCGGTTCATGGATATCGTAGCGAAGGGCTAGGAATGGCAAGCTACGCTAAACATTTTAATAATATTGGTTACAATGTTTTAGTTCCAGATCTAAGAGGTCATGGAAAAAGTGAAGGAAATAATGTTGGTATGGGGTGGCCTGATAGACTTGATCTTCTAGAGTGGATTAATGTTATTTTAAAAGAAAAGAAAAATGCAAAAGTAATACTAATGGGTGTGTCAATGGGAGCAGCAACGGTAATGATGGCCTCTGGAGAAAAATTACCAAGCCAAGTGAAATGTATTATAGAGGACTGCGGATACACTTCTGTATGGGATGAATTTAAACTCCAACTAAAAAATGAATTCCACTTACCTGCTTTTCCTGTTTTAAATGCAGCATCTGTTGTTACTAGATTGCGTGCAGGCTATGATTTTACAGAAGCTGATGCGGCTAAACAAGTGAGAAAGTCAAAAACCCCAATTCTTTTTATTCACGGAGATTCGGATACCTTTGTTCCATATTCTATGCTAGAGCCGCTATATAATGCTGCTAAATGTGCAAAAATGAAAGTAGTAATTAAGGGAGCTGAACATGCCAAATCATCGGTTATAGACCCGAATACATATTGGAATGCTGTTGAGCATTGGGTTGTAAAATATACAAATCAATAAATAAGTAGAAATAATACTGCTTTATAAGAAAGTGTAAGTTATATAATTTACACTTTCTATATAATGATTTAAATAATGCTGAACTAGTCTGAATTGTCAGACAATTAATTAGAACTATATAATTAGTAAGAGATAAAATGAAATATGGATAAATATATTGACAAATAATCGCGTGGGACTTATAATGTATATATAACTTGATAGACAAGTTTACCAAAAGGATAGGAGGAGATTCCAATGTACATGTTTTCTTAAAAATGATAAATAGAAAGAAGGTATGATAATATTAGAATTGAGTGTAGGATGCTATCTGGTTAAAATTTATGATCAAAGGAGATAAGAAATAAGAAATAAAGTTCTTTATTAAAAATATTGATAATAGATATTTAGAAGATATAAGCTTTGTTTTAGTATAGAAATACTACAGATACATTATCATATAAAAAGGATAAAATGAAAAATAATTTAGGAAGAGGAAGTCGAGATACTGTTAGCGTGAAAATATAATAAATTCACAATCCGATAAGAGAAGCAAAAGCCCTCTTAGGGAAGCTAGAGTTAGCAGATGTATATTAGTTGTAGTTATGATAAATAGTAATGAAATAAATTTTTATATATGGAATAAATAGCGCATGTTATGTTTTTAATAATAACAGGCGCTATTTTTATTGTTATACTTGTCTTAAGAAGGCTGGAATGGTAATATTACATTAACAGGAGGCTGATGAAAGCTAGTATGAATATATTAGAGGTTAATCATATAAAGAAATATTATAGGAAAAGTAGAGCAGTAGATGATGTGACGTTTCAAGTTAAAAAAGGTGAGATTTTTGGATTACTAGGTGAAAATGGTGCAGGTAAATCTACAATGCTATCTATCATTTCAACTTTAGTAAAGCCCGATTCTGGCACTATTTTATATGAGGGAAAGGACATAATGAAAGACCCTAAAGTGATTCAAAAAAAGCTTGGGTATGTTCCTCAAGAGATTGCTTTATATACAATGTTATCGGGTATGGACAATCTCAAGTTTTTTTGTGATATGTATCACATAAATAAGAAAGATCAAGACGAGAGTATTAATAAGGTGCTGGATATTATTGGCTTAGACAAGGGTGTTTTGAAGAATAAAGTAGAAACGTATTCGGGTGGAATGAAGAGAAGATTAAACATAGGTGTGGCCCTACTGCATAGACCTGATGTAGTAATATTAGACGAGCCTACGGTAGGAATTGATGTTCAGTCAAGAAATCAAATATTAGATTCAATGATTGTCTTAGCTAAAGAAGGAACAACAATAATTTATGTAGGACATTACATGGAAGAAATTGAGAAAATCAGTGATACTATTTGTGTAATGGAAAAGGGAAAAGTAGTCCTTCTTGGTGAAAAGGATAGTTTATTAAATGGAAAGTCAAAACTTACATTAGAAGAATTATATTTGAATACAGTGTCCAAAATAATACAATAAGAATTGTAATAAGCTTAGACGATACAAGAAGTAAAAATATAGATTAAATACATTAAGGTGGGGAGGTGTATATACATGGATAAATATGAAATAATGTTAAAAGTCGAAGAAATAAGAAGATTGGCAAATAAAAAGCAATATAAGAAGGCAATAAAAATCCTTGACACATTAGATGTGGACAAGAGAAGAGCAGTTACAGAACTTAATATATATGCAGATGTATATGCACATAATGGACGATTGGATGAAGCGTTAGATATCTTGCTACGAGTATATGAAAAGTCTGTTACGAAAAGAGTACTATATAAATTAGTAGATATATCAATATTAAGAGGAAATGTAGAAGATGCTAAAGATTTTTATTTCGAATACTTAGATATGGCAAGTGGGGATCCAATTCAGTATATTCTTGAATATCGATTGAATAAACTACAAGGCAAAAGTGTTAATGAACTTATTGATTCACTTTTAAAGTATAAGGAATGCGAATACGATGAGAAATGGGCTATGGAATTAGCAAAACTCTACCATAAACAAGGTGAAGTCGAGAAATGTGTTAAAGAGTGTGAACAGATAATCCTATGGTTTGGAGAAGGCGTATATGTAGACCAAGCAAGTGTATTAAAAGCACACTATACAGGAGAGCCAATATCAAATCAGAATGATAAACAAGAGACTCCAAATATTGATGCTTCCGTTATTTATAAAGTAACCGCCAAAGAAGAGAGTGTCTTAGAAGAACAAGAAAATGAAACAAATAGTAAGAATGCAAAATCAGAAGAAGCTAAAGAAGAGGAACATCTAAAAGACTGTTTAGAAGATGCCTCCGATCAAGATATAGATGAGCAATTTAAAGAGGATAATAATAATATTGAAGAGGAGTCTATAGATTTAATAGAGAAAAATCTATATGATGAGTTAGAAGAAGACAATATTCAAAATGAATACGAAGTGCAAGATAAAGATGAACAAGAAGAACAAAATGTATATGAGGAACAAAATGTATATGAGGAACAAGTAGAATACGAAGAACAAAAAGAATATGAAGATCATGAAGAATACGAAGAACAAGTAGAATACAAAGAACAAATCCAAGAAGAGTCAACCTATGAAGATGGCGAAGACATTGAATTATTATTAGATTCAATAGAAGGTGGAACAGAACAGAAAGTTGAAGAACAGAAAAATCAGATTCTCGGAGGAATATCATTTTTTAAGAATCTAATTAGCAAGAAAAAGACAAAAGAGCAGAAGCTTAACATAGAAGACAAAATACAAGATATGTTGCATGCTGCAAGCCAAATCTCTAAAGATTCATCAAATAATGATATCCAGGTGAAGAAGCTTACTCTTGAACCAGAAGAAGGTAACAGTTATGATGAAACTGTTAGCGAAGAACCAAGTCTAATGGAAGAGGAACAAGTGCAAGATAAAAAGAAACTAGAAGAAATTTCAATTGAAAAAGACCAAAAGAATCAAGAAATTGAAAAAGATAAAATCATTGAAAATGAGTTAAAGATACAGGAAATAAAAGAAGAAAAAAATATTGAAAATGAATTAGATGAAGCTGAAATTGAAAATGATGAGCATGAGCTTGAAGAAAAGAATCAGTTGACAGAAATGGACAAAGAGCCTAATATATTAGCTGATGATGATATCATAATAAATAATATTAATTTAAATACTGTTTTCCATAACTTTGTAGGTATTCCATCAGTACGTAAAGATATATATCAATATATGATGATGGCAAGTAATGAAGGTAGTCAGAATAGGAACATTATTGTATGTGGAACCAAACAATCTGGAAAAACCGAAATTGGAAAAATGATATCAAAAGCCTTATATAGATTAAAATTAATTAATACTCCAAAAGTTGCAAAGATCACAGCGGATAAACTAAATCATATAGATTTGGATGCGCAAAAATCTAATTTAGTAGATGGTTGTGTTATTATTGAGAATGCATCTAATATAAACAGTCAGATGGTAGAAAAATTAATTCATCTAATGCAGGAATATAAGAACAATATAGCAATCATACTTGAGGATTCAAAAGAAAATTTAGATGAATTGTTGTTACAAAATGAAATGCTTAATCAATACTTTAATCATAGAATACAACTTCCAGTATATCATTCTAACGAGCTAATGGAATTTGCTAAAAATTATTTGAACAAGTTAGAATACGAGATAGATGAAGAAGCATTGGATATTCTAATTGGTATCGCAAATAATATTGATAAAGAATGTAAAGAAGAAGGCCGATTAATGGAATTGCTAGAATGTATTGATTATGCAAGAGAAAAGTGTGATATAAGAAATAGAGATAATTTGAAAAAAATTGTATCAAGTGGAAAATATAATGAATCAGAACTTAATATCATACGTGCAATTGATTTTACAGAGTAGGAGACTAGAGAATGGAAAGTACTAAAAATGAAATTTTTGTAATTGGGCATATGAATCCAGATACAGATTCAATCTGTTCAGCAATATCATATGCAGAACTTAAGAAAAAAATTACTGGTGAAGACTACAAAGCAAGAAGAGCAGGACAAGTTAATGCAGAGACAAGCTATGTATTAGAGCGTTTTGGAGTGAAAGCACCAACTTACTTACCAGATGTAAGAATTCAAGTAAAGGATATTTTTATCCGCGAAGTAGATAAAGTTAAGAATGATATTTCACTAAAAGCAGCATATGAAATTATGAGTAAAAATAGCGTAGTTACACTACCTATTGTTAATGATAAGAATGGGCTTGAAGGTCTGATAACCATTGGTGATATTGCAAAAGCATATATGGAAGGTTATGATAGCAAGATGTTATCAATTGCATCTACTCCATACAAAAATATAATCGAAACATTAGATGGTAAAGTCCTAGTTGGTGATGAGAGTGCAGTAGTTAGAGAAGGAAAGGTCCTTATCGCAGCAGCTAATCCTGACTTAATGGAAAGTTATATTGAAGAAGGTGATATCGTAATCGTAGGAAATCGTTATGAATCACAACTATGTGCAATAGAAATGAATGCAAAATGTATTATTGTATCTGATGGGGCATCTATTTCATCAACAATTATCAAATTAGCACAAAGTAAAAATTGTATAGTTATTAGTACGCCTTATGATACGTTTACAGTAGCAAGATTAATTAATCAAAGTATGCCAGTGAATTACTTCATGAAGAAAAAAGATCTTATCACGTTTACTAGAGAAGATTTTATTGAAGAAATCAGAGGGGTTATGGCGAAGAAACGTTATAGAGACTTCCCTGTATTAGGTAAAAATGGTGAGTTTATTGGTATGATATCTAGAAGATCCTTATTAGATGCTAAGAAGAAAAAATTAATCTTAATGGATCATAATGAAAGAAGCCAAGCTGTTGATGGATTAGAAGATGCTGAAATCTTAGAGATTATTGATCATCATAGAGTTGGTAGTATTGAAACAGCTGGACCTGTATATTTTAGAAATCAACCAGTGGGATGTACTTGTACCATTGTATATATGATGTATAAAGAAAATAATATTGAAATAGAACCACATATTGCTGGACTATTATGTTCCGCAATTTTATCCGATACATTAATGTTCCGTTCGCCAACTTGTACGCCAGTTGATAAAGCAGCAGCAGAAGAACTTGCTAAAATAGCAGGAATTAACGTTGAAGAGTATGCAAAGGCAATGTTCTCAGCAGGAAGTGACTTAAAGAATAAGTCACCAGAAGAAATCTTCTATCAAGACTTTAAAAAGTTTGAAGCAGGTCAAATTAGCTTTGGTGTTGGACAATTATCTTCTATGTCTACAGATGAATTAGGCAATATTAAAGAGAAGATTGTTCCTTATATGAAGAAAGCATTTGCAGAACATGGATTAAATATGTTATTTATTATGTTAACTAATATATTAGATGAGTCAACAGAACTATTATGTGAAGGCGATGGAGCAAAAGAATTAGTATTAAATGCATTCAAGGTAGATGAAGTTGATGGAAAAGTAATATTAAAAGATGTTGTATCAAGAAAGAAACAATTAATTCCTGTATTAATGTCTTCTTTACAACAAGATAATAATTAGACAATAAGTATTTTTATATAAAAAAGACTCACTTTTCATTACTAAGAAGTAATATTATAGAGTGAGTCTTATTTATTAGTTAAATCGATAAATTATAATAGATATGAAATAAATATATAAGATCAGTTACATAGAATAAAGTCATAGGACTAAGTACCTATAACTTAAATTGAACTTTAACTGAGCTTTTTAAATATTTACCACCTGCTGATTTTACATTTTTGGTGATATTAAGAATATAGGATTCATCTTTAGCATAAGCTTCGACTGGTTCAATCTCTATGTAATTATTAACACTATCATATTTTATAGATGTTCTTAGTGGTGCATTCTTAAGATTGGTTACGTAAAGATTTACGTTATTCACAGTTCTAGGATCGAGTGGTATATTAAATTTAATTCTCCAAACAAATTTGCCAGTTTTAAATTTAAGAGTTTGCTTTACCTTTTTTTCATCTCCATTGGATGTTGACTCGATGCTAAGATAATTCGCCATTTCATCACCTCTTATTAATATTATATTTCCATATAATTTAAAAAGCAATAAGTTTGTTGTCGTAAAATCGAGTAAATTGTAGGTAAGGTAAATAATAGTAGAATAATATAGAAAGGATCGCCACATAATACCTCTTTTAATTTATTTGAGGAGGTAGCTTATCTGATAGAAGTTTGCTATGTGGTGGATAGATATAAATATATGTCAAAAGAATTTTGGAAAGCTGGAAATATGGTTTATCCATTACCTGCTGTAATGGTTAGTGTAGGCGGAGAAAGTTATAAGCCAAATATTATAACAATAGGTTGGACAGGAACAATATGTACGAATCCAGCAATGGTTTATATATCTGTTCGACCAGAGAGATATTCCTATGATATCATAAAAGAGACTGGAGAATTTGTAATTAATTTAACAACCGAGAATCTTGTAAAGGCTGTAGATTATTGTGGTGTTAAATCAGGAAGAGATATCGATAAATTTAAAGAAATGAATCTAACTGCAGTAACTGGTAATCAAATTACAGCTCCATACATCAAGGAATGCCCAGTTAATATCGAATGCAAAGTAGAACAAATCCTTAAACTTGGTTCTCATGATATGTTTATAGCAAAGGTACTTGGTGTTCATGTTGATAAAAAATATATGAATGAACGCGGAAAATTCGAATTGAATAAGGCGAATCCAATTGTGTATTCCCATGGAGAATATTATGGAATTGGTAAATTACTTGGTACTTTTGGATACTCTATTCGTCGTAAAAATCAAAAGATGGGGGATACTAATAATACACAAAAAGAAAGAACCTTAATTAATAAAAAAGAAGTTAATAAAACTGAACGTAATAAAAAAGATAATAATAAAAAAGAGATTAATAAAAATAAAAGAAACAATATCAAAAATAGTATAAGCACTAAAAATAAAAATATTCCAAACAGAAAAAAATAATATAAACAAAAATAGTAATATGCAAAAAATAACCATCAATCGAATGTATCAAAAAATCAATACGCTAGATACAATAAAGTAGAATGAATTATACAAAGACTGGGTGAGCATGTGAAGATAAACTATTTATGTATAAAGAATTTTAAATCAATACGTGAACTTATTATAGAAGAAGTGGATCAGGCGCTAATATTAGTAGGGAAAAATAATACTGGAAAAACAGTTATTATTGACGCAATCAGAGCGATATCTGGAGAATATATAGTAAAAAACGATGATTATTTAGAACCAGAGAAGAGTATTGTAATTGAAATGAAAGTAGAAATCAGTGAAGAGGATATGCTGTACTTTCATTCTAATAGGATAATTAGTAAGTATAAGCGTTATGATCTCTGGACGAAAGAATTTAATTCAAGACTACAATCATTAGAAAATGGAATTATCACATTTCAATGTATTATCAAAAATGGAAGAATCAAATATGATGATGGGTTCAAAAGAAATAATTTATATATTAAAGAGATATTCCCTAAGATATATCATATTGACCATAGAAGAAATCTGAATGAAATACAAAATGATGTTATTCGATTTTATGATAAACAGTCTATTACAGAATTTCGCGATAATCAATGTATTTTTGATAAAGCAAAACCTTGTAACCGATGCTTTCAATGCATAGGTGTCATTAATAAAAAGAAACCTGATGAATTGACTGCCTATGAGACAGGAAGATTATTAGAATATAAGTTATACAATATGAATTTAAGTGAATTCTCAGATAAGGTAAATAATCATTTTCGTGCTAATGGAGGGACCTCTAGAGAGATAAAATATGATGTTGATTTTAATGTAGAAGACATGTTTAAAATTGAGACACAAGTTTATAATAAAGAAAGAGACACATACGGATCGCTTCATACATTAAGTGAAGGCTTAAGAAGCATCTATGCGTTATCGCTACTTGAGACATATATTGAAGAAGAGAATACAATTCCTTGTATTATTATGATTGAAGATCCTGAGATGTATTTGCATCCACAACTTCAAAAAGTTGCGAGTGAAATTCTATATCGATTATCTAAAAAGAATCAGGTTATTTTTAGTACACATTCACCTAACATGATATTCAATTTTTCGACAAAACAAATAAAACAGGTGATGTTAGATGAAGAATATTTTACAATCGTTAATAAAAATACAGATATAGACGAAATATTAGATGATCTAGGTTATACAGCAAATGATTTAATGAATGTAAGTTTTGTATTTATTGTAGAGGGTAAACAAGATAGTAATAGACTTCCACTTTTATTAGAAAAATATTATAAAGAAATCTATGATGAATCTGGAAAATTACAGAGAATAACAATTATCCCTACAAATAGCTGTACCAATATAAAAACTTATGCTAATCTAAAATATATAAATAAATTATACTTAAAAGATCAATTTCTAATGATTCGAGATAGTGATGGAAAAAATCCGAAATATTTAATTAAGCAATTATGTAATTATTATAGTGAGAGAGCTAAAGAAGATATAGAAGGGCTTCCAAATGTAACTCCTAAGAATGTTCTTATCTTAAATTACTATTCATTTGAGAATTATTTTCTAGATCCAGTAGTTATGGAGAAAATAGGCGTTATTAAAAATCAAGAAGATTTCTACAATGTATTATATACGAAATACAAAGATTATTTATATAAACTGCCAAGTTTCAAACGAATGATTAAACAATCTGGAGTAAGAATTAATTCTAAGAATGATATAAAAGAAAATATTGAACTAATTAAGAAGTACGTAAGAGGCCATAATCTATTTGATATTTTTTATGGTAAATATCATGGAAGTTCAGAAGAAGAAATTCTTAAGAAATATATTGAAGTTGCTCCAAGGGAGGATTTTAAAGATATTCTTGATTCTATTGACTCTTTTATTTACTTTGAGAATAGAAAGAAGATGAAATAATACAAAAACAAAGGAGAGACTAGTTATGAATAACATTATATTAATTGGTATGCCAGGTGCAGGTAAGAGTACAGTTGGAGTAGTGTTAGCAAAAGTATTAGGTTATCAATTCATTGATTCTGATTTGTTAATTCAAGAACAAGAGCAGAGATTGTTAAAAGATATAATTGAAGAAGAAGGAATAGAAGGATTTATTCAGATTGAAAACAAAGTAAATAGTAAAATTAATGTATCACACTCTATTATTGCAACAGGAGGCAGTGTCATCTATGGAGAAGAGGCTATGGAGCATCTTCGGGAAATTGGTACTGTAATATACATAAAGCTAAGCTATGAAACACTAGAAGATAGGCTTGGCAATATAAAGCAAAGGGGTGTTGTACTAAAAGAAGGTCAGAATTTACTTGGCTTATACAATGAACGTTGTCCTTTGTATCAAAAATATGCACATGTAATTGTGGATGCAGAAAATATGGATGTAGAAAATGCAGTAGAAGAAATAGTTCGCTTAATAAATACGAAACAATGAATTATATGACTAAAGTGTTACTATTAAGATAAGGATTTATTAAATATTATAATAGTAATAATATTATATTTACAAACGAAAAGTTTGTGGTATAATCTTAACTGTAGAAAAATAACAAAATAAAGTGAAAGATTCTGTATATTTTTACCTAAACTGAACTTTTTATAATTCATTATTTTGTATGAAACGAATTTGCAATATTAAAAATTAGTATTAATTAATATTAATTCATATAGATAGTAAGTAATCTAATTCATAATAAATAGGTTCATGTGACTAAAACAAACAGTAATTTTTCAAGTAGATAAAATAGAGGTGTGCCATGGAGCAATATATTATAAAAGGACAGAAACCATTGGTTGGAGAAGTAACAATAGGTGGAGCAAAGAATGCAGCCCTTGGAATATTAGCAGCAGCAATAATGACGGATGATACGGTATTTATAGATAATTTGCCAAATGTTAGTGATATCAATTATTTATTACAAGCGATAGAAGCAATTGGAGCAAGAGTAGAAAGAATTAATGATCATGCAGTAAAAATTAATGGAAGTAATATTAATCTAATGAGCATTGATTATGAATTTATTCGTAAAATAAGAGCTTCTTATTATTTATTAGGAGCTTTATTAGGCAAGTACAAATCTGCAGAAGTAGCTTTACCAGGTGGTTGTAATATTGGAAGTAGACCAATTGATCAACATATTAAAGGATTTGAGGCACTTGGAGCGAAAGTGGTTATTGAACATGGTATGATTAGAGCAGAAGCAAAAGAGTTAAAAGGTAGTCATATTTACCTAGACTCTGCAAGTGTTGGTGCAACAATTAACATTATGTTAACTGCCTGTCTATCAAAAGGGCAAACTATAATCGAAAATTCAGCAAGAGAACCTCATGTAGTTGACGTTGCTAACTTCTTAAACAGTATGGGAGCTGATATTAAAGGTGCAGGAACAGACGTTATTCGTATTAAAGGTGTTGAATCATTAAAAGGATGTGAATATTCTATTATTCCTGATCAAATTGAAGCTGGTACGTTTATGCTTGCTGCAGCAGCAACAAAGGGTGATGTTACAATTAAGAATGTAATCCCTAAACATCTTGAAGCTATTACAGCAAAACTTGAAGAAATTGGTGCTACAGTAGAAGAATATGATGATGCAGTTAGAGTTATAGCCAAAGAAAGATTAGGTCATACTCATATTAAAACATTACCATATCCAGGTTTTCCTACAGATATGCAACCACAGATGACAGCTCTTTTAGCATTATCTAATGGAACTAGCATAGTTACAGAAAGCATATTTGAAAATCGATTCAAATATGTAGATGAACTTGTTCGTATGGGAGCGAGTATTAAAGTAGAAGGCAATTCTGCTATTATTGATGGTGTAAAAGGCTTTACTGGGGCAATAGTAAGTGCTCCTGATTTAAGAGCGGGAGCTGCATTAGTTATAGCGGGTCTTGTAGCAGAAGGATTTACAATAGTAGAAGAAATTGGATATGTTGAAAGAGGCTATGAAGGATTTGAGAAAAAGATGCAAAGTCTTGGAGCAAATATGGCTAAAGTAGATGTAGAAGATGAAAAAGCAATTCAAAAGTTCAAATTAAAAGTAGGCTAAATAGATAACAGTAAAGTGGATATAATAAATAGTAATGTTTTCAAACACTATTTATTATATCCACTTTAAATTATATTATTAAAAAAATACTATAAATATTTAGAAAATTATTTATAGTATTTTTATCTTTTTTATTATAGTTTTTATTTAAAATTTTCGTATATTTATTTAATTACTTTAAATTACAATTTTATATAATTTCCTTAATGAAAAGGTCAGGCTCTTTTGAGAGATCAACAAATTCTGTACCTATTTGTACAACTGGTTTTGTTAAATTATGATTATTTATTAATATAATCTTACCTTGCCTGTTATTACTTAAAATAACATCGTTATGTAAATATGTCTGCACAATACCTGTTAAGAATGGAAGGATGTATTTGGGATCATACTTACTAAATTCTTCATTTTCAAAGATACCAATTACTTCAAAAGGACATAATGGACCACGATATACACGTTTAGAAGTCATTGCATCATATACATCTGCTATAGAGACAATCTTAGTAAAGTCATTAATACTTCGATTCGTAAATCCATTCGGATATCCAGTTCCATCGCATCTTTCATGATGTAATAAAGCAGCATGTTTGATACGGATATCTATATCCTGATCCTTTAATATTTGATAGCCTTTTAATGTATGCTTTTTGATTAGGTCATATTCTTCTACTGTTAATTTTTCTGGTTTTTTTATAATATTTTCTGGGATCTCCACTTTACCAATATCATGAAGTAAGCCACAGAGAGTTAGTATATCATTCTCTTCTTTTGATAGGTTAATCCAATTACCTATTGTATGGCAAATAAGTGCAACATTGATGGAGTGAGTATAAGTTTCATCATCATACTCTCTGATACAATGTAGCATATCAAATAAATGAAGGTTATTACGACTATTAGATAATATTTTATTACAATCTGCTAAGAGATCATCACAATTAATCTGAGTTTTATTAAATGAAATATTATGAAAAGAATCTGATAGTGTAGATACAGATTCTGAAAAATCTTTTGAAAAGGATTTAAACTCTTCGCTTTCACGAATTTTCTTTGAGTATAGCATTTCATCTATAAATGGCTCAGGTGTAGGTTCATCTTCAAATGATATTTCTGCTTCGTCTGAATCTTCATGAATAAAAATGGATAGTTCATCAATAGAATAAAACTTAAGTCTGGTTATAATACGATCAGTCAGCCCTGTATCTTTAGCAATTACAAGTAAGTCATTAAATGCATAAATATCATCAGCAGCAATCATGCCTGGAGTTGCTTGACTAGTTGGAATT
Organism: Anaeromicropila herbilytica; assembly: GCF_016591975.1. Taxonomy (GTDB): domain Bacteria; phylum Bacillota; class Clostridia; order Lachnospirales; family Lachnospiraceae; genus Anaeromicropila; species Anaeromicropila herbilytica. The sequence goes on from NZ_AP024169.1 coordinate 67,589, forward strand.
CGTCTTATGTTCATTGTCTCTCCCCTTATTGATAATGCCCCTTTATTATAGTAAAGCAATATATAATGTATATATCGGTAAAATTTATAAAAATAGTATACCATAGGTAAAAAAAATTGAACAGTGTCAAATTATAGACAATGCATAGAAAAATTGAAAGTAAAGACATAATTATGATAAGATTTTAAACCGAAAATTGAGTAATAGAATTATGAATTGTATGAATACATTTTGACTTACCGAAATAGATAGATTACAATAAATGTAGTAGATATGAGAACATAGATTTGTATTATCAATAGAATTTGATTCAGTAAATATTTATGCAAACAAATAAGATAATTATCGTAAAAAAGAGGGAAGAATATGGAACATGAATGCTGTAAAACCAAACATCGTGAAGAAAAAGAGTATAAAGATCTGATCAATCGCTTGAATCGAATTGAGGGCCAAGTTCGTGGAGTTAAGAACATGGTTCAGAAAGATGAATATTGTATTGATATATTAACACAAGTATCGGCAATACAATCAGCATTAAATAGTTTTAATAAAGTACTACTTAGTAATCATATAAAAACTTGTGTAGTTGAGGATATTAAGGCTGGTGATTATGAAGTTGTCGAAGAATTATTAAAAGCTCTTCAAAAATTAATGAAATAAAATTAAAATAAAAAAACAAAATATATTGACGAATTATGAAAAATAGGTTATGCTATATCAACAGATAATAAAAAATAAAATTAAATATGTATATTTTCTCTTATTAGGAGAGGTGGAGAGTGAAGGCTCTATGAAACCCGGCAACCCCATTATTGGAAGGTGCCAATCTAAGCGAGTAATCGAACAATAAGAGGATTTGATTGAAGATAAATTTATCAAGTCCATCTTAGATGGGCTTTTTTTGTTGAATATTTACTAAAGTTTTTAACTTGATGTTTTATATTTATTATGAAAACGTTAAAATCAACAAAATAAGCTTAAGAAAATATTGTTTAAATAATTATTATTGTTTAAGAGTATGCTTATCTCATTTATTTGAGAAAATAAACTAATGAAGAGCAAGTATTCATGACGAGTTTAAAGGAGGATATTTAATGGAAAAGAGATTATTTACATCAGAATCAGTAACAGAAGGGCATCCTGATAAGATCTGTGATCAGATATCAGATGCAGTACTAGATGCATTATTAGAACAAGATCCTATGAGTAGGGTTGCATGTGAAACAGCAATTACAACAGGTTTAGTACTTGTAATGGGTGAAATTACTACCTCTGGATATGTAGATATTCAGAAAATAGTAAGAGATACCATTCGTGAGATTGGATATGATAGATCCGATAAAGGATTCGATGCCAACACTTGTGGTGTTATCGTAGCTTTAGATGAGCAATCTGCAGATATTGCAATGGGTGTTAATCGTGCATTAGAAGCAAAAGAAAATACAATGTCTGAAGCAGAGATTGAGGCAATTGGAGCTGGAGATCAAGGTATGATGTTCGGTTATGCAACAGATGAAACAGAAGAATATCTTCCATATCCAATCGCTCTTGCGCACAAATTATCTAGACAATTAAGTAAGGTTAGAAAAGATGGAACATTATCTTATCTTCGTCCAGATGGTAAGACTCAAGTAACCGTAGAATATGATGAAGATGGTAAACCAGTTCATCTAAATGCTGTTGTATTATCAACACAACATGATGAAAAAGTTACTCAAGAACAAATTCACCAAGATATTAAGAAATATGTATTTGATGTGATTTTACCAAAAGAATTAATTACTGAAAAAACAAAATTCTTTATTAATCCTACTGGAAGATTTGTTATTGGTGGACCAAATGGTGATAGTGGTCTTACAGGACGTAAGATTATTGTTGACACATATGGCGGATATGCTCGTCACGGCGGTGGTGCTTTCTCAGGAAAGGATTGTACAAAGGTAGACCGTTCAGCAGCATATGCAGCTCGTTATGTAGCAAAGAATATTGTTGCAGCTGGACTTGCAAAAAGATGTGAAATTCAATTATCTTATGCAATTGGAGTTGCTCAACCAACTTCCATTATGGTAGATACATTTGGTACAGGTAAGATTACAGATGAACAAATCGTAGATATTATTCGTGATAATTTTGATCTTAGACCAGCCGGTATCATTAAAATGTTAGATTTAAGAAGACCAATCTATAAGCAAACAGCTGCATATGGACATTTTGGACGTACAGATTTAGCACTTCCTTGGGAAAGAATTGATAAAGTAGATGTTTTAAAGAAATATCTATAATTACACTTTGAGAATTTATAAGTAAATTATATTAGTTTATAATAGATACAAGCTTCAAAGAAGATAATTCTTGAAGCTTGTTTTTTATTAACTCATACTATGCAGTAAAAAGTTGTAACGCTTATTACAATTGAAATTCCAGTTAATTTATAAAAACTTTAGATTAGTAAGAGTTAGTTTAGGTGTGTTTTACATATTAATATGATATAATGTATACAATGATGCGAAGTATAGGCATGAGTCTCAAAGAATTCAAAATGGCTGAGTTAACAAAAAGCTGAATTCTTCTAAAGTAATACAGAAAGGAATGCCATAGAGAAGTTCATTTTACTCAATTATTATGGCAGTAATACATTCTTATAAGGTTGTGTTATTGAATGGGTGTAATATGAAGCTAAAGTCAAAACTGATGATCGTTTTTGTCACTGTAATTTTTTTCCCGATTATATTAATATCTGCAGCAGGTGGGGTGATCTTTAGTTACCAGGTAAATTCAATTGAACATGTCTATGACGTTCAATCAGAGAAGTTACAAGTAATTACGAACCCTATTCAGATTCTTAATAGAATAACAAGAGGGGTATATAACGAGATAAAGTTGCGTGCACTTAAGTCGCCAGATAAATTTGAAGACAGAAACTATTTAGATGATCTAAATAGTCAGTTAAAAAGAAAATATTCCTTCCTGGCTGTTCGAAAGGGCGATTATTTCGTCTATTATGGGAATAGAGACAAGCTGGATAAGATAAAAATAAACCTTCCTAAGTTTGGTGTATATAACACAGATGTGGACGGTGGATTATATGTGGGTGGTAAAAATCCATTTTTAGTAAAACAACAGGATTTTTATTATACAGATGGAAGTGAAGGTACTATCTTTGTTATTACAGATGTTGATACGATTGTACCACAGTTAAAGTCTACGGCAATACAGTTTTGCCTTGCATTTTTTACAATTATTTTATTTACAGGATCGTTACTAATTTTATGGATCTATAAAGGTATAATAAGCCCTCTTAATACCCTCAGAATTGCAACTAATAAAATGAAAGAGGGAAATCTCAACTTTAGTATTGAGTCAGAATCTTGTGACGAGATCGGACAATTATGTGATGATTTTGAAGATATGAGAAAAAGGTTAAAAGAACTGATTGAAGTTCGAATGCAGTATGAAGTAGAGACTAGGGAACTTATTAGTAACATATCTCATGATTTAAAAACACCGTTAACCGCAATCAAGGGGTATTCTGAGGGAATAATTGATGGAGTGGCAGATTCTAAGGAGAAGATGGATAAATATGTACGTACCATTTATCAAAAAGCAAATGATATGACCTCTCTTGTAGATGAGCTTTCTTTCTATTCTAAAATTGATTGTGATACTATGCCATATACATTTACAAATATTAATCTATATAAATATTTTAATGATTGTATAGAAGATTTAAGCTTGGATTTAGAAGTTAAGAATATTGATATAGAATACACTAATGATACGGACCCAACATTAAAAGTAGCAGCGGATGTAGAACAGCTAAAACGTGTTATTAGCAATATTATTGGGAATTCAGTTAAATATATAGGTAATAAAAAAGGATTGATTCAGGTAAGAATATCGGATGATGGAGATTCCATAAGAGTGGAGATACAGGATAATGGAAAAGGAATAGGGAAAGAAGACCTACCGTATATATTTGATCGTTTTTATCGTACGGATTCTTCAAGAAATTCATCGCAAGGTGGAAGTGGATTAGGATTATCAATAGCAAAGAAAATTATAGAAGAGCATTGTGGAACAATATGGGCGGATAGCGTAGAAGGTGAAGGAACTACCATCTACTTTACCTTAAAAAAAGTAGTGAAGGAACAGGAGGAAGGAAATGAATAAGATTCTAATAGTAGAAGATGAAGAATCCATTGCAGAATTGGAGAAAGATTATTTAGAGTTAAGTGGTTTTGAGGTATCCATTGAAGGAACAGGAGATGTGGGTGTTAAACGAGCCCTGTCAGAGGATTTTAATTTAATTATTCTTGATCTTATGCTTCCAAACGTAGATGGGTTTGAAATCTGTAAACGAATTCGAGAAGAAAAGAATATACCAATAATTATGGTGTCAGCTAAAAAAGATGATATTGATAAGATTAGAGGTCTAGGGTTAGGCGCTGATGATTATATGACCAAACCATTTAGCCCAAGTGAATTAGTAGCTAGGGTGAAAGCACATCTAGCTAGATATGAGAGATTGATTGGAACTGGAACAAATGAAAATGAACTAATTGAAATAAGAGGCATTAAAATTGATAAAATTGCACGTAGAGTATATGTCAATGATGAAGAAAAGATATTTACCACCAAGGAATTTGATTTACTAACATTCCTTGCAGAGCATCCAAATCATGTATTTACGAAAGAAGAGCTTTTCAAAGAAATATGGGAAATGGAATCTATTGGAGATATTGCTACCGTTACTGTTCACATTAAAAAAATTCGAGAAAAAATTGAATTTAATACATCAAAACCTCAATATATTGAAACGATATGGGGTGTAGGTTACCGTTTTAAAATATAGATAGTATGTTAGGAAGATAACACATGAAGATTAATATTTTATATGAAGACAATTATATTATAGTATGCGAAAAACCAGTTGGAATACCTTCACAAAGTGATAAAACATCCGATTATGATATGGTAAATCGATTGAAAAACTATATCCATGAGACGACAGATGTAAATGGAGAGCCTTATATAGGGATTGTCCATCGACTCGATCGGCCAGTAGGAGGAATTATGGTGTTTGCCAAAACGCCATTCGCTGCAAAATCACTGAGTGAACAGATTCGTCTTGATAAAGTGCATAAGAAATACTTGGCTGTAGTTACTGCAGATTTAAGTAAAAAAGTTGGAAAAGAATATAGCTTAACGGATTTCTTGGTGAAAGATGGTAGAACCAATTTGTCCAAAGTTACAAGTAAAAGGGATGCAAATGGTAAAAAAGCAGAACTAACCTATAAAATATTAGAAACAGCAGAGTGTAAGACTCAAAAAGACGAAGAAGAGATGATGAAAGCTTCCTTGGTTGAAGTGACATTAATTACTGGAAGGCACCATCAAATACGTGTCCAGATGTCAAATGCTAAGCTAGGACTGTGGGGAGATACAAAGTATAATCCAAAGTATAAAGATTATAAAGGATGGATTAACGTTGCATTGTATTCTTATCAATTAAGATTTACTCATCCTAAGACGGGGAAAGAAATGGAATTTCAAAAATATCCCTTAGAAAATCCATTTTGTAATTTTAGTTTCATTAAAAATCTGCTATAATTCTGTTAGTATTAAATTCAGTTCATAAATAGTGTAGATTATATAGAAACTATTTTACGAAACGTCTACTTGGATTAGAGGGGATAGATATGAAACCGATTCATCATTTTTGCACAATAACAAATCATAAGTTACTAGTAATGAAATATTGCTTTAGAGTGGGTCTTTATCGACAAGGGCTACTGCATGATTTATCAAAATATTCACCCACTGAATTTATCGTAGGTATTAAGCATTATCAGGGAACAGAAAGTCCTAATAATGCAGAACGTATGAAAAAGGGGTATTCCTCTGCTTGGCTTCATCATAAAGGCCGTAATAAGCATCACTTTGAATATTGGATAGACTATAGTGTAAATCGTGGTGAAGGTATGGTAGGGATGAAGATGCCAGTAAAATATGTGGCAGAGATGTTCATTGATCGTATGTGTGCATCTAAGAACTACAATAAGAATACTTATACCAATAGGCATCCTCTTGAGTATTATGAAAAGGGTAAACATAGAATTATAATGAACAAGGATACAAGAGCATTACTTGAAAAATTATTATTAATGTTAGCCAGTGATGGAGAGGATAAGACACTTCATTACATTAAAGATGTTGTATTAAGGCATGGATATTGAGTGTGAAAGGATTGAATTCTTTTCACACTCTTTTAATATCCAAAAGTATTAGCTATATACACGCAGTACATTAACATAAGATTTCCCAATAAATGAGCCAAGCTTTGCCCTCTCTATAATTTTATAAAGAAGCAACTTTTTTAATCCTAAGAGTTGCTCCGCAGCCCTTATCCATATTTGCTAAGCTAATAGGATCTAAAATCAATTCTAAATCTTTATCATCAATTAAATGATCTCTTAGAACAATAGATTTAACAGGAATACAAGTTGTTAAGGACTCTTTGGCGATTTCAGCAGATTTTTTGTATCCTAGATAAGGACATAATGCGGTAACTATACCTACACTTGATTCAAGTAAATCTCTACAATGTTCTTCATTTGCAGTAATTCCTAAAATACAATTATCAATTAATGTTTCAATAGCTCCCTTTAGAGAATCTAGAGATTCAAATAAGTTATAGAATATTACAGGCTCAAAGGCATTCAGTTCTAGTTGACCTGCTTCAGCAGCCATAGAGATTGTAACATCATTACCAATAACATGGAAGGCAACCTGAGATACGACCTCAGGAATAACAGGATTAACTTTACCTGGCATAATGGAAGAACCGTTTTGTTTCGCTGGTAGGGTTATCTCAGCAAAGCCTGTTTTGGGACCGCTAGATAATAACCTTAGATCATTGCATATCTTGGAAAGGTTCACTGCTAGAGTCTTTAAGCTATTCGAGACTGTAACAAATCCATCAAGATTTTGTGTGGCATCAATTAAGTCATCAGATTGAGATAGTGGTTGATTGATTAATTTATTAATATTCTTAGTAATATTATGAAGATAATAAGGGTGTGCATTAATACTGGTTCCAATTGCGGTTCCCCCAATATTTACTGTTTGCATTTCTTTCTTAACATCAGTGATTCTGTTAATATCTCTTAATAATACAGAGGAGTAGGCATGAAAAGATTGCCCTAGGGTCATAGGAACAGCATCTTGCAGTTGAGTACGCCCCATTTTTATGATTGTGTTAAACTCCTTAGACTTTTGCATAAATGCAGAATGTAGTCGATTTAATTCAAGTAATAGTGGATCGATTAGTTCTAATACCGTTAGCTTACCAGCAGTTGGTATAATATCATTCGTAGATTGCCCCATATTTACATGATCATTTGGATGAATAATGGAGTAATCACCCTTGGGATATCCTAAGAGCTCAATTGCTCGATTAGCAATTACCTCATTTGCGTTCATATTAGCAGAAGTACCTGCACCACCTTGAATTGCATCGACAATAAATTGATTATGTAACCTGCCCTCTATAATTTCATCACAAACACTAATAATAGCAACTGCTTTATCAGAATCTAAAAAATTGGCATCACGGTTGGTAATTGCAGCAGCTTTTTTGAGTAGTGCAATATTTTTAATAAATGTCGCATGCAGAGGTTTACCTGTAATATTAAAGTTATTCTTCGCTCTTAGAGTTTGAACTCCATAATAAGCCTCCATAGGTATTTCTAAACTTCCAATAGAATCTGTTTCAATTCGAGTATTCATAGGTAACCTCACTTTCATAATATATGTAGGTATAATAATAGCTCATAATATGGGATTAAATATTACTCCATAATACAGAGTTATATGTACAAAATTTATGTTTGAATTTATTTTACATTGTTGAATAATAAATCCTATGGAAGAATAACATGAATGATAGGATTCGTAAATAGGTTGAGAGGATTAACGAAAGAAAGAACTTAATTTAGAATATGGCATTATAAAACAATTTTATTGGTAATTATTCTTTATTTTATTAATCAGGATTGTGTAAATAGTCTGAGTACATTTTTCTTAATAAATGAAAGTGGGAATAGACAAAGTTTATCTTTGGTAGTATTATAACTATAATAAATTAAGTAATTTAGGGTGGATATTATTATTAATAAGACATACTATCAAGTTCACACCTCACAATGATACGTGTGCAAAAGCACGCAGATGGGAGTTCATATGGATAAAATCGACAAAGAGATTATTACAATGTTGCAACAAAATGCTCGAATGCCATTAAAACTATTAGCAGAAAAGGTTTTCTTATCATCACCCGCGGTTTCAGCAAGAATTGAACGTCTTGAAAAGGAAGGAATATTGACAGGATATCATGCCAACGTAGATCAATTAAAATTGGGATATCATATTACTGCATTTATAAACCTTGAGATGGAGCCAGTACTAAAGGCTGAATTCTATCCATTTATTAAAAATTGTCCGAATGTAATTGAATGCAATTGTGTTACGGGTACATATTCGATGCTTATTAAGGTAGCTTTTCCAAGCACTATGGAACTTGATATGTTCATCGGGCAGTTACAGAAATATGGAAGAACAAGCACTCAGATAGTCTTCTCTACAGCTGTTGAACATAGAGGAATTAATGTTAATTTTATTGATGAAGAGATTAAGCAGTAGTAATCGATTATGAAATTTTATGTAAATTCAATTTGATGGAATATGATAGTATAAAATGCAGACAATAACCATAAATAATATTTGTTGGGGTGGTTGCTTGCAGGACAAAAGAAAAATTAGAATAGCGCTTATTATGTTAGGCGCAACAGTCTTTGTTTTTCTAACATTTCGTTATCTATTACCTTATGTATATCCATTTATATTGGCATATTTTCTAGTTGTTGCAATCATGCCCGTGGTAAAATTCCTAAATCATAAGTTAAAGCTACCGAAATCAATAGGGGCTTTGATAACACTCTTATTATTGGTAGTAATTTTGTGTTTGATTCTATGTTTTGTTGGAGTTAAAGTAGCACAACAAGCTAGGATGCTCATTCGTAATTTACCGATTTATCAATCAGTAGTACTGTCAAATATGAATGATGGGTGCAATTGTCTGGAAAAGATTTTTGAATTGTCTAAAGGAACTGTTTTAAATATTGTTCAAAAGAATGTTAACGATTTTCTGATATCAATAGAAAGTAATATCATGCCGATGATGACGGAACAGACTCTTTCTATTGTATTAAAGGCAGTAGGAGTATTTACTGTAATATTTATTATACTATTAGCGGTAATCTTAATTATACAAGACTTAGATTCTATGAAGATGTATTATGAGAATTTTATTTTTTATAAGGAGCTTCATATAGTGATAAGTAAACTTGCAGAAGCGGGAATTGCTTATCTTAGGGCACAAGGAATTCTTATGTTAATAACGGCGAGTATTTGTACTGGTGGATTATTTCTGATAGGAAATAAGTATGCATTATTAATTGGTATTGTGATTGGTATCTTTGATGCATTTCCAGTTCTCGGTAGTGGATTTATTCTTGTTCCTTGGGCGATTATTCTGTTATTAACTAAGAATATTTATCAAGCGGCGATTATATTAACGGTGTATCTATTATGCCAGTTAACCAGACAGTTTTTAGAACCAAAATTACTTGGTAATCGTATAGGTATTAAACCGATTTTTACATTAATGTCTATGTATTTGGGTGTTAATTTTTTTGGTGTTGTTGGATTTATTCTAGGCCCGATTGCATTAGTATTAATTATTGCTATTGTAAAGTCGTTGTGTCCAGAACTGGAAATGAAATCGATAGTCAAAACTAATAAAAATGAAAAAATGAATATTCTAAAATTTTGGAAGAAGCACTAAAAATGAAATGCCTTGACAAATGGTAGGATGTAGAATAAAATCAGATTTATAAGAAACGGTGAAAAGGAATAGTATATGGTATGAAATAGATTAAAGAGAGAGAACGGCTGGTGGGAGTTCTTATCTATTTACCATAGAACCTACCTTGGAGTTCTGTATGAAAATACAGCGTGATTCTAGCGTTAATGGAGTATGAGAGAACTAATTTGATTAGTTAATTAGGGTGGTACCACCGAAGTCGTTCGGTCCCTTTGTGGATATGACGGCTTTTTTTATTTGTCTTTTTTGTATCTTATTATATTAAGACTAGGTGATTTTAAGTAACTTTATAGTTACAGGGTGTCTTACGATCGTTAATACACACTGTTATATTCGATGAATGTATTTCAACAATTAATCACTTTGTGATTTCCTAAGTTCTGAATCATTACAAATTAAGGTAGTAAAGAAAGTTAGTATCCGATAACTAGCATTTAATCATAATTAAAAAGGAGTAAATAAGATGGCAAACGAAAAGAAATTAGTAGAAGCAATTACCTCTATGGAAGAGGATTTTGCACAATGGTATACCGATGTTGTTAAAAAAGCAGAATTAATTGATTATGCTAGCGTACGTGGATGCATGATATTACGTCCAAATGGATATGCAATATGGGAAAATATTCAGAAAGTATTAGATGCAAAATTTAAAGAAACTGGTGTTGAAAATGTATATATGCCTTTACTAATTCCAGAAAGTCTTCTTCAAAGAGAAAAAGACCATGTAGAAGGATTTGCACCAGAAGTTGCTTGGGTTACTCAAGGCGGTTTAGAACCATTAACAGAAAAGTTATGTATTCGTCCTACATCAGAGACTTTATTCTGTGATTTCTATTCTAATATTATTCAATCCCATAGAGACCTTCCAAAGGTATATAATCAATGGTGTTCCGTTGTTCGTTGGGAGAAGACAACAAGACCTTTCCTACGTACGATGGAGTTCTTATGGCAAGAAGGTCATACAGCACATGCAACTGCTATAGAAGCAGAAGAAAGAACAGTGCAGATGCTTAATATTTATGCAGATTTCTGTGAGAATTATCTTGCTATTCCTATGGTAAAGGGACGTAAGACGGATAAGGAAAAATTCGCTGGAGCACATGCTACTTATACAATTGAAGCATTAATGCATGATGGAAAGGCACTTCAATCAGGAACTAGCCATAACTTTGGAGATGGATTTGCAAAAGCATTTAACATTCAATATACAGATAAAGAAAATAAATTACAATATGTTCACCAAACTTCATGGGGATTAACTACTCGTATAATCGGAGCAATCATCATGGTGCATGGAGATAACAGCGGTCTTGTATTACCTCCAATGATTGCACCAACACAAGTAATGGTAGTTCCAATTGCACAACATAAAGAAGGCGTTCTTGATAAAGCTTATGAACTTAAGAAGACTCTTGAAAGTAACTTTAGAGTAAAAGTAGATGATTCAGATAAGAGTCCAGGATGGAAGTTCTCAGAACAAGAGATGAGAGGAATTCCAGTTCGTATTGAACTTGGACCAAAAGATATCGAAGCAAATCAAGCAGTTATTGTACGTCGTGATACAAGAGAAAAGATTATTGTATCTTTTGATGAATTAGAAGTTAAACTTGATGAAATATTAAAGACAATGCAAAAGGAAATGCTTGAAAGAGCTAGAACGCATAGGGATGCGCATACTTATGTTGCTACAAACTTTGAAGAATTCAAAGATACAATTCAGAACAAACCAGGCTTTGTTAAGGCTATGTGGTGTGGAGATGTGGCTTGTGAGGATAAAATTAAAGAAGAAACAAGTGCAACTTCAAGATGTATGCCATTTGAACAAGAAGAAGTTGCTAAGACTTGTGTATGCTGCGGTAAGCCAGCAAAATCAATGGTATATTGGGGCAAAGCATATTAATTAGTTTAAAGTATTCTATTATATACAAAGCTTTATATATTAGTATAAAGATCATAAAGTTGATTATGAAGTTAATTAAAATAAGGGACATCATTTATTTTATATTTGATTCATCTAACTTTATTATCTGGCTAATATATAAGGCTTTTATCTTGGTTAAAAGAGGTAATAATAGAAAAAGATAATGATGAAAAAAGTGTGGTGAGAAAATGAAAATTAGAGTTCCAGAAAATGTTGAAACTATTATTGAGACCCTTATGAACAATGGGCACGATGCCTATGCTGTAGGGGGATGCGTGCGTGATACGATTCTAGAAAGGGAGCCTGGGGATTGGGATATTACAACCTCAGCGAATCCAATGGAAGTAAAGGCGTTATTTCGAAGGACGATTGATACTGGAATTAAGCATGGTACAGTAACGGTTATGCTAGACAAAGAGGGGTATGAAGTAACAACATATCGAATCGATGGAGAGTATGAAGATAATAGGCATCCAAAGGAAGTAGAATTTACAAAGAATCTGGTAGAAGATCTTAAGAGAAGAGATTTTACCATTAATGCCATGGCCTATAATTCAGTAAAAGGGCTAGTAGATGAATTCGATGGAATTGGCGATATCAAGCGAAAATGTATTCGTTGCGTTGGAAATCCTATTGATCGATTTGAAGAAGATTCCCTTCGTATTCTTCGAGCAGTACGATTCTCTGCGCAGTTAGGATTTGATATTGAAGAGGAAACTTGTAAAGCGATTGAGCGTAAAGCAAAGAATCTTAAGAATATTAGTGCAGAAAGAATCCGTGTGGAGTTAGAAAAATTATTAGTATCAAATCAACCAGAAAAATTAATGATCGCATATGAAACTGGAATTACTAAAATTGTTCTTCCTGAATTCGATCAGATCTGTACAACTAGCCAGAATAATCCCTACCATATTTATTCTGTAGGCGGACATACAATAGAATCAGTGAAAGCAGTGCGAGGTATAGCAATTCTTCGATTGACAATGCTTCTACATGACATTGGAAAACCACTTACCAAGACAACAGATGAACAAAATATTGATCATTTTTATAGGCATGAAGATGTTAGTGCATCAATGGCAAAAGAAATATTAAAACGCTTAAAATATGATAATTATACAATAGATACAGTTACAAGGTTAATTAAATGGCATGATACAGAATTCCGCTTAACACCAGCTGGCATGAGAAAAGCAATCAATCGTGTTGGCGAAGATATCATGGAGCTATTGTTCGAGGTAAAGGAAGCAGATATGAATGCAAAGAATCCTCTTATGTGCGTCGATAAAAAGAAGCAGTTAGAGGAAGCAAAAAGACTTTACCTAGAAGTAATTGAAAAGAGCGAATGTGTTAGTTTAAAGACTTTAGCTCTAAATGGTAAGGATCTAATCGCACTAGGATATAAACCAGGAAAACAGATTGGGGAAACTCTTGATTATCTGTTGCAAAAAGTTATTGAAGAACCAACGTTAAATGAAAAAGAAAAATTGATTGAATTGGCATTAGAGAATAAGAATATGAAAGTTACTTAAATTTCCTATAGAAGGTTAGTGTAATACTTGATAAGTTCAGGTGGATACTGTTTCGACAGAAGTAAAGTAGCCGACACTTTCATACGTGATAAATATGAGAAGATAAAATATGATGCTTTTTTGTATGCAGTTTCGAGATAAATAAGTTCTTGAAAAATATCTGAAAAAAGATTGACTAAAATGAGCTGGCTAGCATATAATATTATTAACAGAACCCAACACGCCTCTCAATGATGCGGACCACGTTGGGTCTTTTAATTTTAAGGAGAAAGATTATGGGTGATTTAAAAGAACAGCAACCATCCATGACGATTAAAGAGCAAATCAATAATCTACAAGAAATTGGATTGATTATTAATGACGTAGAATATGCAGAGAAAATATTAAATGACATATCATATTTTCGATTAATAAAAGCATACAGCTTGAATTTTAAAGTCAAAAATAGTAATTACAGTAAAGCTGTAACTTTTGAGCATTTAGTAGAACTATATCTATTTATTTAATGCAAATTTCCGACAAATACTTTTTCCAGAAATAGAGAAAATTGAAATCAATATCAGATGTAGGATTTCTAATTACTTTGCAGATACATATGGTGTACTAGGATATAAAGATAGCAATAACTTTGAAAACTCCACTTATCATAGTTATTTTATTCGAGATATTGAAGATGAGATTAGAAGAAATTCAAAAGCTCCATTTGTTAAAAATTTTCGAGAAAATTATGCTGGTGGTGATTTACCGATGTATGCATTGATAGAGGTATTTAGCTTTGGAACACTGTCAAAGTTCTTTAAAAACATGAAGAATGCAGATAAGAAAGCTGTTGCAGCAACATTTGGTGTGGGTTATACATATTTTGAAAGTTGGATTGAAAGTATAGCTTATGTTAGAAATATGTGTGCACATTATGGAAGACTGTATAATGCAAAATTATCGAAGACTCCAATTCTATATAAAGAATATACACAAGCTGGAATAGGAAATAATCGTATTTTTGGATTGCTGTTATGTACTAGAATTTTGTTAAGATATGATTCCCATTGGAATTTGTATGTGGACAAAATAGCGTTGTTGTTTGATAAGTATGAGAATATAGATATAAAGACTATGGGTTTTCCTGAAAATTGGAATGAACTATTAAAGGTATAGGATACTAGATTTTGCAATGCTTGCATTTCATCAAAAAGTGCATAAATGAACTGATTTTGACATGTAAAAGCACGCTAAGCAGTACAAAATAACTTTGAAATTAGGAGTTTGAATAATATGAAGAAAATCCTACATCCCAGTGTTTATGCGGGATATAGGATTTTCTTTTTTGCTTTGATAATAAAGAGAAATATCTTGTGGTTTCCATTTTCATTTTATCTTTTTCTATTGGATTAATTTAAACTTGATCTAAGTCTTTCTTCACAAATAAATTAATAGCCAGATCCGTTCGCAAATTCCCTAGACTACCTACCTAAATTACAGGTCATGTGGTAGGTAAAGTTAAACTTTGCTCAAAAAACTTAACAAAAGTTTTTCCGACATAGGTGTCACAACCCTTTTTACTCATGATTAGAGTGACCGAACTTTGTAAAGGGAGATCCTCAACGGTTTTTGAAAATAATTGTTTTTCACCAGAGGACAGATATATACTTTCTGGAACTAAAGCAATACCAATTCCTTGCGAAGCGAGGGATACACAAGTTCTTGCATCATCTGACATACATATAATACGAGGGGAAAGACCTTTTCTTGCAAATTGCTCGTCAATTATTTGGGCCCATCTTCGATAGAGAATCAGAGGATAGTGGGATAAGGTTTTCAACGTAATTTTATCTAATATATCTTCATAATTCTTTGAAGCTACAATAACTAAACGTTCTTGTTGAGCACTAATGCGATCAATATCTCGTTCAGAAAAAGGTGTCCGAACAAGTGCTACATCAATTAATCTGTTATGGAGCATATCCGTAAGTTCATAGGTATTCGCCTCAAAGATTTCAAAGTTTATTTCTGGATATTGTGAATGAAACGGGGTAAGCCAGGAATGGATAGCATATTCTATTACACTGCTAATAATCCCAATCTTTAATGTACCACCATGTGCTTTTCTAAAGTCTTTTACAGCAGTAATTGTACTTTGATTCAAATGAATCATCTCTAAGGCTCTATGATATAATAGATTTCCTTCTTCAGTAAGTGTTATCTTTCGTTGACCACGTGTAAATAACACACAATCCAATTCTTTTTCTAGCAACCTCATCTGACTACTAATGGGTGGTTGTGTCATCTTTAATTTCTTTGCAGCACCATTGATACTGCCTTCTTCTACAACAGCTACTAAATATTCCAATTGTTTTAAATCCATTTTTAAACCTTTCTAATATACGAAAATCATATAACTAGTAAATGAAATATATGAATTGAATATATCACAGCAAGCTTTATAATACAAGAGGAAGGAGTAGATGGAATGATGAAATTAATAAAATACTCAAAAGGGTATAGGGTGGAATGTATTATTGCACCAATCTTTAAAAATTTAGAAGCAATCTTGGAGTTATTGGTTCCTCTAGTTATGGCAACTATTATTAATGTAGGAATCGTGAATCATGATAAAAATTATATTATACGAATGTGTGGTTGCTTAGTGTTGCTGGGAATGATTGGGTTGGCTTGTTCAATTACTGCACAATATTTTGCAGCAAAAGCCTCCATTGGTATTGCGACATCAATAAGACATCACCTTTTTTCTCATATTCATAAAATGGGCTATTCGGAAATTGATCGTATAGGTACTTCCACTCTTATTACTCGTATGACGAGTGATATCAATCAGGTGCAAAGTGGATTGAATCTTTTTCTAAGGTTGTTTTTACGATCACCATTTGTGGTTATTGGAAGTATCGTTATGGCATTTACAATAGATAAAAAGGTAGCATTAATTTTTGTTATTGCAGTTCCTATTTTATCATTGATTGTTACAGGAATCATGCTAGGAACAAAACCATTATATAAAAAGATACAGAAAAAACTTGATAAAATACTAAGTATTACAAGAGAGAATCTGACAGGAGTTCGAGTAATTCGAGCTTTTGGAAGGGAAAAAGAAGAAGAGCAAAATTTTCATAAGGAAAATCAGATATTTACTAGAATGCAACAGAGGGTTGGTAGGGTGTCGTCCATTATGAATCCAGCAACTTATATAGTAGTGAATCTTGCAATAGTCGCCATACTTAATACTGGGGCAGGAAGGGTTAATATCGGAACACTAAAGCAGGGAGATGTCATAGCTTTAGTAAACTATATGAGTCAGATCTTAGTGGAAGTTATTAAATTATCGAATCTAACGATTCAAGTTACGAGAGCATTAGCTTGTTCAAAGAGAGTAGAGGAGATCCTAGATATAGAAAATGAATTGGAATATAATCACGCCAAGATTCAAAGAGAAAATAATGAGGCAGTAAGGTTTAACAACGTATCCTTCACCTATGAGGGAGCATTAGCTCCTAGTCTATCAGGGGTAACATTTCAAGCTAATAAGGGAGAAATGATAGGAATTATTGGTGGAACTGGTGCTGGTAAGACTTCTCTTGTTAATCTAATTCCAAGGTTTTATGACGCCACTGAAGGAGATATTCAAGTTCTTGGCAGAAGTATAAAAGATTATTCAAAAGAGCAATTACAAAGTGGATTCGGAGTTGTTCCACAAAGAGCACAATTATTCTCAGGAACAATACGTTCCAATCTATTATTAGGAAATGAAAATGCAACTGAAGAAGAACTTTGGGATGCACTTCGTATAGCACAAGCAGAAGAATTTGTACAAAGAAAAGAGCTACAATTAGATGAAGTGGTAGAACAGGGTGGAAGAAATCTATCGGGTGGTCAGAAGCAGCGTTTAACAATTGCAAGGGCAATGGTGTCAAAGCCGCAGATTCTAATCTTGGACGATTCAGCTAGTGCTCTAGATCTGGCAACTGATGCGGCATTAAGAAAAGCACTTAAAAATAGTACGAAAGATATGACCGTATTTATTGTATCACAAAGAATATCTAGCATTCAGAATGCAGATAAAATTCTTGTTCTGAATGAAGGTAATCTAGTTGGGGTTGGAACACATGAAGATCTTCTTACTAATTGTTCCGTATATCAAGAAATATATGAAAGTCAGTATAAAAAGGGGGAGACAGACTATGGGAAGTCGAAATAAAAGAAAAACAAAAATGCAAAAAGAAACACTATTTCGGTTGTTGCATTATATAAAACCATATTCACCTTTTTTTATGGGCTCCAT
The DNA here is from genome assembly GCF_016591975.1 of Anaeromicropila herbilytica. GTDB lineage: Bacteria > Bacillota > Clostridia > Lachnospirales > Lachnospiraceae > Anaeromicropila > Anaeromicropila herbilytica. The sequence goes on from NZ_AP024169.1 coordinate 85,276, forward strand.
GTTATGCGCAGTTGTATCTGTAGTGGCGCAATTGTATGTACCGATTCAAATAGGAAAAGCAATTGATAAAATGATTACAAAAGGAAATGTTGATTTTTCTTCAATATATGATATCTGTAAAGTAATTATCATAGCAACCATTATAACTGCAATATCACAATGGATCTTTGGAATATTCAATAATCGAATCACCTATTCCGTTACAAGAGACTTAAGAAATGATGCTATTGCAAAAATAGAAGAACTGCCACTGAGTTATCTGGATGGTCATTCCACAGGAGATCTCGTAAGCCGTATGATTGCGGATGTAGATCAATTGGCAGATGGACTTCTGATGGGATTCACACAATTCTTTACAGGAATTCTAACAATCATTGGAACATTTTGTTGCATGCTTTATGTTAATGTAGTAATTTCACTTGTTGTCTTACTGGTAACTCCGCTTAGTTTACTTGTTGCATCATTTATTGCAAAACATTCTTACAAAAACTTTAAGTTACAGACCGAAGTAAGAGGAGAACAGACAGCTTTTATTAATGAACATGTTGAAGGTAAAAAGGTCATACAAGCTTTTGGAAAAGAAGAAAAATCAGTTAGAGAATTTGATGAAATTAATTCACGTTTACAAAAAGTATCTTTAAAAGCACTTTTTTTTAGTTCCATAACCAATCCAGCCACCAGATTCGTAAATAGTATTGTATATGCAGGAGTAGGCCTGGTGGGAGCACTTAGTGCAGTAGCTGGAGGAATTACAATTGGTCAGGTGTCTTGTTTTCTAAACTATGCCAATCAATACACGAAACCTTTTAATGAAATATCAGGTGTTGTGACTGAATTACAAAATGCATTTGCATGTGCAGCGAGAGTAATTGCCTTCCTTGATGAGCCTTCCCAGACTCCAGACCTTATAAATGCAATGGAGCTTAAAAATAGTGAAGTAAATGGATGCATCGAACTGAAAGATATTTCCTTTGGCTATACCAAAGAATATAAACTTATGGAACATATTAATTTATCAGTAAAATCAGGTGAAAAGGTAGCAATCGTAGGTCCAACGGGATGTGGAAAAACAACCTTAATTAATCTTTTAATGCGCTTTTATGACGTAGACAGTGGAAGAATAGAGGTATCAGGAGTTGATATTAAAGAATTAACAAGAAAGTCTCTAAGAAGTAGTTATGGAATGGTATTGCAAGAGACTTGGTTAAAGTCCGGGACTATATATGAGAATATTGCCTTTGGTAAACCGAATGCTACGAAAGAAGAAGTGATAAATGCAGCCAAAGCAGCTCATGCACATTCTTTTATTATGAGAATGGAAAAAGGATATGATTCTGAAATTGTTGAAGATGGAGAGAATATATCGTTAGGGCAGAAACAATTGTTGTGTATTGCAAGAATTATGTTATGTCTTCCACCAATGCTGATCTTAGATGAAGCAACTTCTAGTATTGATACCCGTACCGAAATAATGATTCAGAATGCATTTACTAAAATGATGAATGGCAGAACCAGTTTTATTGTAGCCCATCGTCTATCAACAATTAAAGAAGCAGATGTCATTCTTGTAATGAAGGAAGGGCATATTATTGAACAAGGTACACATGAAAGTCTAATTGCAAATAGGGGATTTTATTATAACTTATATAATAGTCAGTTTGAAGGTATTGGTTGACGACAGATTTGGAGCACTTTGACAGATTGGAGATTATAATGAATGGAAAAAAGGCAAAGAGAAGAAAAAGAAGATTAAGAAAAATAGGAATGGTTCTATTAATAATAGGAGTTATATGTGGAGGAATTGTTGGGACCAAAGCAGGAAGAAAAATAATATATAAATTGGCAGCACATCATATTCACAATGTCCTGAACAATGAAGCAACACAAAAAAAGCAAGGAAAGATGGACAACGCCAATACAGGAGAAGATATTTTTGATGATAAGGAACCTATATTGAATTATCTTATTTTTGGAATTGAGGAGATTGCAGGAGACCGTAATACAGATTCCATGCTTATTGCATCTGTCAATTGGAAGGAAGGTAACATTAAGATTACTTCCTTAATGAGAGATACTTATGTAGAGATACCAGGGTATAGAAGCAATAAATTGAATGCTGCCTATGCAGATGGCGGAACGCAAAAATTAATTGATACAGTGGAACAAAATTATAAAATACATATCAATGGATATGCTTATGTTAATTTTGAAAACTTTGAAAAGGTGATTGATTTAGTTGGAGGTGTTCCAATAGATCTTACCAAAGAAGAAGCATATTATCTGGATACCAAGAATTATATCTCAGAACATAAGAATAGAACTGTTTCGGAAGGAAGAAATCTACTAAATGGAAATCAGGCATTAGGTTATTGTAGAATTCGTCATGTAAATACTATTACAAATACTCATGATGATTATGGAAGAACAGAAAGACAGAGAAGGGTATTAAGTGCTATTTTTGATAAATGCAAGGATAAAAATCCAATTGATTTGATCTCTATTATGGATAAAAGTTTAGAGTATGTAAACACAGATGTATCAGAAAAAGAAATTGAATACATTTTAGAGGCACTAGTAGAAAAGCATCAAGACAAAATGGAAAGTTATCGTATTCCAGTAGACGGATTGTTCCAGGATCCAAGAAGATATGAAGGAATTACATATCCGCTTATTCTTGATTGGAATCAAAATATCTTAAAGCTATATCAATTTATATATGGTGATACACTAGAAGAGGCACAGAAAAGACTCAGTACATGGAGTGAGAAGTAAAAAAGATATATAAGGAAAATTATATTAATAAAATAATAATGTGTGAATTTGGAGGAGAAATATTTATATATGTATATACTATTTAGTATTGTAACTGTATTACTACTAGTTTTTATGAATGCCTTTTTCGTTGCAGTCGAGTTTGCTATGGTCAAGGTAAGGAAGTCAAGAATTGAAACATTAGTGCTAGAAGGTAATCGAAGCGCAAAGAATACATTAAAGGTTGTTAATGATTTAAATTCTTACTTGTCAGCTTGTCAGTTAGGAATCACTTTAGCATCTTTAGGTTTAGGCTGGGTAGGAGAACCTACGGTTGCGGCTATATTAAAGCCATTATTTCAATTATTTGATATACCGGAAAGTGTTGTACATTCCATTTCTTTTGTACTGGGATTTGCAATTGTTACAGGGTTTCATATCGTGCTTGGTGAACTTGTTCCAAAGTCATTAGCAATTATAAGTGCTGAAAGAATATCTCTCTATACGGCATTACCGCTTATTATATTTTATAAAATTACTTATCCAGTTATGTGGGCTTTTAATCATAGTACGAATTTAATACTTAAAGTATTTGGCATTAATCAAGTAAATGAACACGAAGAAGCACATACGGATGAAGAAATTAAGTTATTGGCGGAGGAAAGCTATAGGCATGGCTTAATTGACCAAACGGAATTAACATTTGTAGATAATATTTTTGATTTTTCGGAGAAAACGGCTAAAGATATTATGATACCACGAACAGATATGTCTTGTGTATTTTATGAAGATTCCTTTGAAGAGATTATAAAATATGTTGAAAGTGAAGAGTTAACGAGGTATCCAATCTGTAAAGATAGTAAAGATAATATTATTGGTTTTATACATATTAAAGATTTATTTAAATTAAGATATAAAGAAGCAAATCAAAAAATTAGTGAAATTATACGTGATATTAAGTTTGTTCCGGAAGCTATGCCAATCAGTGAATTGTTAATGGTATTTAAGAAAGAAAAAGCTCAGATGGCTATTATCATTGATGAATATGGAGGAACCTCAGGATTAGTAACGATTGAAGACATTTTGGAGGAAATAGTTGGAGATATTCAAGATGAATTCGATGAAGGTATTGATATATATAAGACAGACGAGAATGAGTATATTGTTGAAGGTATAGTTTCTATCAATGATATCAATGATTTACTAGACATTTATATAGAAACCGAGAATATTGATACCATTGGAGGTTGGATGTATTCACAGTTAAAATCTTATCCACAAGTGAATGATAAAATAACATATGATAATTATGAATTCACTATTTTAAAATGCGATAGAAAAAGAATTAGAAGTCTACTAATAAAAAAGATATCTGAGAACAAGGAATGAGTCTACTTTTCGCTTTAATGGATATATTTATAGTAATATAATTTATGGAGTAATAAACGGACATTCAATGAATAGAAAGATAAAATTATTACAAGAAAAAAAGAGAATTGGAATATACCTTATACTTGCATTATTAATAATACTGCTAATGATATTATGGATACACCACAATAAAAATGATTCCAAGGCTACTATCAGAGTCATGGGAGGAAGATATTTTATTCAGTCAGAATCTGTAGAGCAAAAGAATGCAGAGGAAAGCGATCCTTTATTAGAAGATACAGATGTTGAAAAGTATGTAAGACCCTCCAATTTACCAGTATTGAATAATAAAGAATTACCTTCAGGGTTTTTAAGAGATAATTTTGGAAAAGAGTATTCTGAAATCATTATGCCAGAGGAGTTATTTGACACTACAGAAGATACCATTCTTAGCTATTATAGTATTCTTAGAGAAGCTGCGAATCCAGTAGAGGATAAAAGTGCTGGTTGTGGAACGATTGGAAATGCAACACTACCTTATCCAGTGGCATATAATTTTCTATCCAAAGAATATCAAAAGCAATTACCATACAAAGAATATTTAAAAACTTTTGAGAATATTCTTCATCTAAGTGTTGTGAAATACAGAAGAATTCCTATATATGAAGCACCTGCCAATACCGTAAGATATTTTGTGGAATTTGAGACAATTGAAGGAACGGATAAAGGGAGCGGTAGTTTTTCTTATTATTATGCCTATGTGGATGTCATAAAAGAGGGAACAGGATATAAAATCTCCAATGTTGATATTTATGGAGAAAATTATCTGTGTGCGCCAATGCATGGATGGGCTTATGATGCTGAATACGTTGTTCAAATAGAATATGGGAATTGGTGTTCACTTGTTAAGGAACTATATCCGACCGATCAGTCAGGATATGTTAAGAGAATCTATTTTAGTGGGACAGATGGTAAGGACTATCAATTTGTATTCTTTCAGTTAACCAATGATACCGATGTATTAATTGCACAATATAGAAGAACGGATGAGGACCATTGGGAACTTATTAAAATAGATCCAAATAAGTGTCTGAAGGACTCGTCATTATAATCAAAAACAGTTCAAATATTTCTGTCATATTCACTGAATTCCACCTACATAAAATAGGTCACCTCGTCATAAGATTATGAAGAGACATCTATATTCTGGGTGAATTATTATGGTTAGGAGGGCTTAACAGTGAATGACAGAAATGATGAAGTGTTAGAACAGTATGACATAAAAATATGTAATACTTACCGAGCGAGAGGGTCTTACATTTTAGAAACTAATCGGGGAATAAAACTGTATAAAACTTTTGAAGGTTCAAAAAACAGAATTGAATTTGAGAATAAAGTAAAAGAACACATTTTTATGCAAGGGTACTCAAATATTGACCTATTTGTTAGAAATAAAAATGGGGAATTGGTTACAGAGGATACTCAAGGAAATAAATATATTCTAAAAAACTGGTTTCTTGGTGAAGAATGTAATTTAAGAAGTTCAGGAGATATCTTATTAGCGGCTGCAAACCTTGCCCAGATACATAATCTGATGTCAAATGTTTCCTTAACTCCAGAAGAGAAGAAGTACAATCGTTTTTATTATCTTCCTGATTTATATGATAAACATAATCGAGAGCTCAAACGAGTTAGAGCATATATTCGAGAAAAGACGCAAAAGAATGAGTTTGAAACCTGCTATTTAAGCTGTTATCAAGAATTTTATGAACAAGGATTGAAAGCAATCGGACTATTACAAGCTTCTAATTTTGAACAACTATTAGAAGCTTCTACTAACAGTACACAAATATGCCATGGTAACTATACCTATCATAATATTCTTATGATGAAAAATGGTGTTGCTACGACAAATTTTGATAAAGTATGTTTGGGTGTTCAAATGCTAGATCTATATCTCTTTATTCGTAAGGTAATGGAGAAAAACGATTGGACAATTGAATTAGGAGAAATGATTATTAAAGAATATCAAAAGAATAAGCCTCTTAGTGAGGAAGATTTTAAAATGTTATATATTCTTCTCCTATACCCAGAAAAGTTCTGGAAGATTACGAACTATTATTTTAATGGTAAGAAATCATGGATACCACAAAAGAATATCCAGAAACTTATTAGCATTCAACAACAGAATGCAGTTAAGAATGAATTCCTAGACTGGTTAAACGAAAAGTTTCTGTAAGTGGAGTGACAGATATTAGCGTGGTATATAAGAACAAGGGCTAATCACATGTGATGTTGCATGATGGTTAGCCCTTGTTATGTATAATAGCACTCAGTAAACTAAATAAAGATATGGAACCTTGTATCATTATAAAAGGTTCCAAAGTTTCTGTTTATATTACATAACAGGAACTTCAAGAGCGTTTAGTTTTTCCTTCATATCTTCTAAAGTACTAAAATGAATTGTATGAATTCCTATTTTATTGGCAGCTTCAACATTCTCCAATTTATCATCAATAAATACTGTTTCAGTTGGTGCAAGATCATATTGATTTAATAAAGTATGATAAATTTCAGCTTGAGGCTTGATTTGCTTTACTTCATAGGAGATGACTTTACCATCAATGAATGGAAAGAAGGAAAAGTTCTTCATAGCATATTGGAAGGGAGTCTTAGGATAATTGGATAATAGATATACTTTGTAACCAAGATCCTTTAAGGACTTAATGAGTGGTGCAGCGTAATCGTATTCAGTTACGATTCGTGTTATGTTATCAAAGAAGAGCTGAACTTCCTTCTCATATTCTGGTGCATGAGAGATACATTCTCTTATGATATCTTCATCTTCTCTTACTCCACGGTCAAATTCATTCCAAATGGCATGTTTTACAGTCGCATTCGCCACATGGTCACGAATCTCTTTCGTGAAATTTAGCTCTTCAAGGTACTCTTTCCAACGAAAATGTGTAAGTACATTACCAATGTCAAATACTATATTACGAATCATATTTTTATTCCTTTCTATGTAAGGGTTTATAGGATCAGCAAACTATTTATTAATTATACGATACTAAGTTTCAAATCGCAATTAACATGTCAGCGTTCTGCCTTTTCATTTTCAATTGCTTCATGTATAATAAATGAATAGGGATATATGGGAGTATGATTTTTACATGGTTTAGAGAAAATATAGATAAAGTACGTCAAAAGAAGACAGATGGGAGACAGCATGAAGAAAGAATACGAGGGCGTTACGTATGAACCTTCTTATCAAAGAAATCCGGATCAATTAAATCAAGAGGATAATAAAGAGAAGAAGGATAAGAGAGAGAATAAGGGCAGAAGTAATACGAAGCAGGAACGAGCAAAGAAACAATTAAATTATAATTTAGAGACAAAAGATACTTTTTGGAACAGGAATAAATATTTTATATTACTTGCTGGAGTAGTAATAGCTTCGCTAATGATAGCCTTTGTTACATTTCAAAAGGTATATCAACAGAAGCAAGGAACAGAGAATGCGAATAATGCAGCTACTGCCACTGAAACTCCAACAGGGCGCTATAATACCAAAACGCAAGGTGTTGTAAAAGCAATTGATAAAGCAAAAAGTACTGTATTATTTTATGATATAAAAGAAGGTATGGATTATACGGTTAATTATGATCCAGCAACAAATGTGTTAAATAAGTATGATAAAGTAATGATAATGGATCAGCTTCAAATTGGTGAGATTACCGATATTTATTATGATAATAATACGAATCGATTAGATAAGATTCAGGTATCAAAAGAAGCTTGGGAGTATAAAGGAGTTAAGAATCTAGTTGTTGATCAGACGAAGAAGCAGATGTCGATATCCAATGCTACTTATAAATATCAAGATAGCGTTGTGATAGCTAGTGAGAAAAATCTAATTAGTCTGATGGATCTAAATCAAAAAGATGAACTTATTGTGAAAGGCTATGACAAGCAAATCTACTCTGTTATTGTAGATAAGGGACATGGATATATAAAATTAATCAATTATGAGGATTTTGTTGGTGGCACGGTAGAAGTTGGACATGATATTATCTTGCCAGTAGTAGAGAATATGTTAATCGTGGCAAGAGAAGGAGAGTATAAACTCACCATGAGCAATGGTAATTTTGTTGGTGCTAAGTCCATTACGGTTCTTAGAGATCAGGAAGTTACCGTAGACATGGGAGATTTCGTGAAACCAGCAGAGAAGAAGTCAAGTGTTGACTTTAAGATAAGTCCAAATGGAGCAGATCTATATGTAGATGGAAAAGCAACCGATTATGAGGAAGCGGTAAAATTAGATTATGGGGAACACCAGATTGAAGTCTCTTTAACTGGATATGATACGTATACCGGTAAAATAAATGTAGATTCTCCTAGTACATCGGTAGCTGTCGATCTTGTTGAGTCAAAGACTGAAGATAACTCTAGTGATAAGAATAACAATTCAAGTAGCAGTACGAACAATACAAATAGCAATACAAACAATACGAATACGAACAATAATTCAACCAGCACGAATAATAATTCGACAACTACAAATAATTCAAGTGATAATACTAATAATACAAGAAACAGTAGTAAAAATAGTACAACGGATTCGAGTAATAATACTTCATCAAATACGAGTAGCAATTCAAATTCAACAACGACTACGTCTGACAGTAAGGTGGATAGTAGCCATACGGTAACAGTCCAAGGTCCAAGTGGTGCAGAAGTATATATAGATGGAACATTAAAGGGCACAGCTCCAGTTACTTTTATAAAGACAATTGGAACTCACACGATTACAATCCGAAAGACAGGTTATAGTAATAAGAGTTATACAGTAGTTATATTAGATGATTCAGAGAATGTATTATTTAACTTTCCAGAGTTGACGGCGCAATAATTGGATATTGGTAGAGGGTCAAAAGCCTAGTTTTTATAGATAGCGTTGACCTTTGGAAATTAAAGCTATATAATAATTCAAAATACAATAGAAGATATAGGTGATTGCAAGATTTCAATAAGTTCGCTTTTACTTAAAGCATTTACACAAAGAAAGGAGATTCATATCATGATCACAATTAACACAGACAAAGCTCCAGCAGCAATAGGACCATATACACAAGCGAAAGAAGTAGGAGGATTCATCTTTACTTCAGGGCAGATTCCACTAGATCCAGCAAATGGTGAAGTAGTTGGCACTGAGATTAAAGCGCAAGCAGAACAAGCAATTAAGAACGTCGGAGAGATTCTTAAGGCAGCTAATTCAAGCTATGAGAAAGTGATTAAGACTACATGTTTCTTAGCTAATATGGAGGATTTTGCAGCTTTTAACGAAGTATATGCAAAGTATTTTACCGAAAAACCAGCGCGTTCTTGTGTTGCAGTTAAGACTCTACCAAAGGGAGTTCTAGTAGAAGTTGAAGTAATTGCAGAGAAGTAAATCTAAGGAATATAATTACTGATAAAGGATTAAAAATAGATTTTTTACCATTAAAAAGTATTTATTAATAAAAATAAATTGCTGTACTTTTTAACTAATTTTCATAGTTTGAATACAGCATATTAGACAAAGGACAGGGACTAAAATCCCTGTCTTTTCTTGTCCATTTTTTCTAGTATTCGTCATAACGTACAAACAGTTCTTTTTCTTATAAATCGGTATAAAATATTACATTGACAAAGAAAATAAAAGCATATATAACTTAACTAGAGGTATAAGAAAGAGCAGTATTTTTTTTACAACTAAAGGAGGAACAACATGAGTTATAAACAGATTTATCAAGAATGGATTGCAAGTTCATATTTTGATACTAAGACAAAAGAAGAGTTATTAAGAATTAAAGATGATGAAAATGAAATTAAGGAAAGATTCTATGCAGACTTAGAGTTTGGCACAGCTGGACTTCGAGGCATTATTGGTGCAGGAATCAATCGTATGAATATTTATACTGTACGTAAGACAACTCAAGGGTTAGCTAATTATATTATAAATGCTGGTTTTGCTGATCGTGGTGTTGCAATTGCTTATGATTCACGTAGAATGTCACCTGAATTTGCAGATGAAGCAGCATTAGTACTAAGTGCAAATGGAATCAAAGCGTATGTATTTGAATCATTAAGACCAACTCCAGAGTTATCATTTGCAGTAAGAGAGTTAAAATGTATTGCAGGTATTAACATTACAGCAAGTCACAATCCACCAGAATACAACGGTTACAAAGTATATTGGGAAGATGGCGCTCAGATTACACCACCTCATGATGCAGGAATTATGAAGGAAGTAAAAGATGTAACCGATTACAGTACAGTAAAGACAATGGGTAAAAAGGAAGCTAAGGATCAGGGGCTTTACGTATCAATTGGAAAAGATATTGATGATAAGTACATTGCCGAATTAAAGAAGCAAGTAATCCATCTTGATAGTATTAAGAGTGAAGGTAAAAATCTTAAGATCGTTTATACACCACTTCATGGAACTGGAAATATTCCAGCTAGAAGAGTGTTAGAAGAATTAGGATTTGAAAATGTATATGTTGTTCCAGAACAAGAACTACCAGATGGTGAGTTCCCAACGGTAGACTATCCTAATCCAGAGGATGAAAAAGCATTTGCATTAGCTCTTAAGTTAGCAGAAGAAAAAGATGCAGACTTAGTTCTAGCAACTGACCCAGATGCAGATAGACTTGGCGTATACGTAAAAGATACAAAATCAGGTAAGTATATCTCAATGACAGGCAATATGTCAGGATGTTTATTAGCAGATTACGAAATTGGTCAAAGAAAAGAATTAAACGGTAAGCTTCCAGAAGATGGAGCGCTTATTAAGACTATCGTAACTTCTAATATGGCAGATGCAATTGCAAAATATTATGGGATTGAGTTAATCGAAGTATTAACAGGTTTCAAATTTATCGGTCAACAAATCTTAGGATTTGAGACAACAGGAAAAGGTAGTTACCTTTTCGGATTTGAAGAAAGTTATGGTTGCTTAATTGGTACTCACGCTAGAGATAAAGATGCAATCGTTGCAACAATGGCTCTTTGTGAAGCAGCAGCTTACTATAAGACAAAAGGAATGACTTTATGGGATGCATTAGTAGCCATGTATGAAAGATATGGTTTCTATAAAGATGACGTTCGTTCCGTAACATTAAAGGGAATTGAAGGATTAAATAAGATTCAGACTATTCTTGAAACACTAAGAAATGACCCACCAGCAGAGGTTGGTGATTATAAAGTATTATCAGCAAGAGATTATAAGAAAGATACCATTAAAGATTTGACAACAGGCGAAGTTAAACCAACTGGTTTACCAAGTTCTAACGTTCTATACTACGATATGACAGATAATGCATGGCTATGTGTTAGACCATCTGGTACAGAACCAAAAGTTAAATTCTACTTTGGTGTTGTTGGAACATCTCTTGAAGATGCAGATGAAAAATCAAAAGAATTAGCAGATAGCGTAATGGCTATGATTGAGAAAATGTTATAATTAAATAGGAAAAGTCCCTTATGGTAGTTTGTCGTGAATACCACTGTATAAATATACATGTAGTGGATTTAGGTAAAGAAGTATAAGAGATACTAAATATAAAAAGAATCATTCAAAACATAATCAGAAGGAGCGAACTCGTTTAAAAACGCTCAAACATCACTCCTTCTGATTATTAAATGATTCTTTTTTTATTAAGAATCTCTAATACTCTTTAAAACAAATCCTCTATATGCATGTTTATACAGTGATATTCGGATAAGTTTTCTTTAAGGGACTTCTTTAGTATTCACTGTTTAAGTGATCTGCTATTTTGCTAATTATTTATAATAAAAACAGAAAGAAGCCATATATAAGTGATTAAGTTATAATCTTCACCAGTCTAATCTTGAAAGGCAAAACTTCCTTTAGAAAATAGTACATAATTATATAAAAAGTACATAATATTTAGATAAGAAAACTTTTTATAGGAGGACGTATGAGAACTACATTATGGACTCAAAACTTGTTTCGGAGAAAAATGGAGAGCGTCATATTATGTATTACAGTTATTTTATTCTCATGTTTTCTATTTGGTGCATGTAAAAATAGTAATGCAGAGGTTAAAAAGATTAAAGATCTGGAATTTACAGTCGTTCAAGATGCAGATGTACCAGAAGAATTAATGAAGATTATTGAGCAAAAGAAAGAACAGCCATTTGAATTTTCTTACACTGACTCGGAATATTTATATATCGCAATTGGGTATGGACAACAGAATACGGGAGGTTATAGTATCACGGTAGATGATTTATTTTTAACAAAAAATGCAATATATGTGGATACTACCCTTATGGGGCCAAAAAAGAATGAGGTGGTTACTCAGGCGCTTACATACCCTTATATTGTTATTAAGTTAGAGCGTATGGATAAAAGTGTAGTGTTTGAATAGCAGAATAATGTGAATCTAATATAAAAGAGGCTTTTGTAATAGCTTATGCAGCTAGTTTACAAAAGCCTCTTTTATATTGAACGTCGAATATATTAGAAAAATTACTAAAGAAATAATGATAAATATTCCAATAAATGTAAAATATCATTGACGAAATAATACGAAAATGTTAATATAATTGTAAACATTAGATAAAAAATTCATAGATAAAATACATAGTATGTGTAAGTTATACAAAAAAATACGAAAAGGATGAATCTTAAGTCTTTGTCTTATGATAAGGAAAGATTAGTTTAATAATATGCTAACTTAAGAGATGTGCAAAAGAAGATTATCAATCATAGAAAAGGAGTGTGAGCCAGCTAAGATATTACTGCGTAGGGAAGAAGAATTGTCTAGAAAATAATAAATAAGGAGAAGGATAGTTATGAGAAATAAACGTTATTTAAGAGGAATACTTGCTATCTTACTTGCATTAGTCTTGACATTACAGATCTTACCACAACAAGCAACTAGTACTATTACATCCCAAGCAGCAACAACAAATAGTTTAGCTAATGTTAATACAAGAGATGGACTTATCATTCAGATGCATATGTGGTCATTTAATAATATTAAGAGTAAACTTCCTGAGATAGCAGCAGCTGGTTTCAAAGCAATACAGGTGTCGCCAATACAAGGTGCGAAAAATAGTTCTGAGTGGTGGAGCTTATATCAACCAATCAATCAAAGTATTGGTAATCCACTTGGTTCAAGACAAGAATTTCAAGATTTATGTTCGGAGGCAGAGAAATATAATATTGATGTTATTGTTGATGTAATAATGAATCATGTGGCAAACCAAGGCAAAGGTCAAGAGGATGTCGTATCTGATCAAGTAAGTAGCGAATTCAAACGTACTGATTTTTATCATAACAAGGGACAATGCAGCGATTGGAAGAATAGATGGGCAGTAACTCAACAAGGAATTGGTATGCCAGACCTTAATACACAGAGTTCAGAGGTACAAGCTAAAGCAATCTCTTTCTTAAATGACTGTATTGCTTGTGGGGCAGATGGGTTCCGATTTGACGCAGCAAAGCATATTGAGACGAATGTAGGAGAGGATGCGAACAAAGCTTGGGCAGGAAACTATTGGACCAATGTATTAGGAAATCTAACAAATAAGAATGTATTTATCTATGGTGAAGTTCTAGACGAAGCAAATAGTGAATCTGATAATATACAAGGTTATGCAAGCTTTATGAGTGTTACAGATCATTATTATGGAAGTACGCTAAGAAATGCAGTAAAGAGTTCGAATCTAAGCGTAGCACAGAATTGGAATGTAAACCTTCCTGCGAATAGAAGAGTATCTTATGTAGAGAATCATGATAATTATGAACATAATGAGTCTGGAATCAATGATGATCAAAGAAAGATTGCATGGGGAATCCTAGCAGCAAGAGATAATGTTACTCCAATGTATCTTTCAAGAAGAACTGGTTCCATGGGTTCCGTAGGAACTACAGACTTTGAGAATACAGAGATTGCGGCAGTTAACTGGTTTCACAATGCAATGATTGGACAAAGTGAATACTTAAGATATTCCAATAATAATAGTTGTATGTTAGTAGATAGAGGAAGAATAGGAACAGCAATTATTAATGAAGGTGGAAGCTTCTATTTGAGTAGTGCTACTAATTTAACAAGTGGTACGTATACTGATAATGGTGGCTCTGGTGCTACATTTAATGTATCTGGTGGTACAATAACAGGAAATGTACCTGGCAATCGTATTATTGTATTATATCAAGATGGAATTAATCCAACACCTAGCACAAGTCCAACAGTGACACCAATTGGAGATGTAGTGAAGGTTGACCCAGCAACACCTGTAGTTGGCCAACCAGTATCAATTACCTATAATGCAACAGGAAGAAGTCTTACTAATTCCAGTAATGTCAGTCTTCATTGGGGATATGACAATTGGAAGAATCCACAGAATGTGCCTATGACTAAGATAAGTGATAATACTTGGTCTGTATCGGTAACGGTACCAGAAAGTGCAACTACATCATTGAACTTAGTGTTTACGAATGGTAGTGTATGGGATAATAATAGTAGTGCAAATTGGAGCTTTACAGTATCAAAGCAATCATCGCCAACCCCTACACCAACAGTTTCTCCTATCCCAAGTCAGAAAGTAGCATACTTTGATAATTCCTCCACCAATTGGAACAATGTTAATGTCTATGTATATGATGAAAGTGGAAGTTCTGTAAAGCAAGTAGCAGCATGGCCAGGAGTAGCAATGACGAAAGAATCCAATGGATTATATAGTTATACTCTTTCAGAAGACTGGAACACAGGAACAACAAGGGTTATATTTAATAATGGAGGAAGTTCTCAGATTCCAGCAGCTAAGCAAACCGGATATCTTCTAGAAGGAAAGATGATCTATCAGAATGGTAATTGGATTATCTATAATGGTAATAATCCAGTGCAAAGTGTTGTTGCTTACTTTGACAATTCCACCTACAACTGGAGTAATGTAAATATCTATGTGTATGATGAAAGTGGAACAAGTGTAAAGAAGGTGGCTGCATGGCCAGGAGTAGCAATGACAAAGGATTCTAGTGGGTTGTATAGTTATATCCTTCCCGATGGTTGGAGTACCACATCCACTCGAGTTATCTTTAATAATGGAAGTACACAGATCCCAAGTGCCAATCAACAAGGGTATTTGTTACAGAAAAGTATGATATTAAGAAATGGAACTTGGTCGGAATATTAAGAGGTGATGATGTTGCCCGACAAATGACCTGTTTGGGAGACAGTCTAGGCAATTTGCACAAAACAGAAAAACTTATGCTTCATTGAGTATGTATAAGAAGTTCTAGTTCTCAGATCATTTTGTGTAAAACATATGCTAGGACAGATAACTCCCTTCGTTCAGACAGATCTGTCCTAGCATATAACACGAAATGATCCGAGAACAAGATCTTCTAATACATATTCAAAGGCGAATTCATTTTTTATGTTTTGTGCAAATTGCCAGGCAAGATTTTGAAACAGGTCATTTGTCGGGCAACTCATGTGATTAGAGGGTCAAAAGTCGCTTTTAAAGTAAACAAAATGAAAGATTCCTACATACAATAATAAAATAGAGGATTATGTAATAGCGCATATTACATAATCCTCTTATTAATTTAGTTCATGGTAATTACATGATCAAGTCGAGTGTAATTATTTTCAGTAAATTGATGTGAGACAATAATAACGGTTCTGTCTGATATCTTAAGTAACACATCCTCGATAATCAACATATTCTCCATATCAAGATTTGCTAAGGGTTCATCAAAGATCAGTACATTCGTATTTCTTAATAGAGCACGAGCAATACAGATCCGCTTCTTTTCACCACCAGAAAGATTATTACCGCCTTCAGAAATTAGCATATCAAGGCATTCTTTGCTGGCATATTTCATAAGGTTTACTTCCTTTAAGGCTAGAATTAAGTCATCATCGCTACAATTCGTATACATCGATAGATTATTTCTCAATGTATCCATAAAGAGGAATGCTTCTTGTCTTACTATGGTGATAAAATCATAAACATTAGTATCCTCGGTTAGGAGTTCTCCATCCATCATTATAGTACCTTCAGTTAGTGAATAGTATTTAAGTAATAGATTAATTAGAGTAGTTTTTCCACACCCACTTCTTCCTTTTATCAAATAATGTTGATTCTTTTTAAATTCAGCAGAAAAATTGTGGATAAGTTCTTCGCCCTCTTGGAAGCCAAAGGTTATATTGGATAAATAAATGCTATGATTAAAGTCATTTGTTACCATGTGTTGGTAAGAAGCTTTATTTTCTGGTAGATAAGCAGCTCCCTCTTCAATGAACTTTGCCATGTCATAACAGATAGGCTTGATGGAAATAAGATCTTGTATAAATTGTGACAATGCAATTAACGGATAAGAAAGTTGATCTATCATTCCTATTGCTACAAAAAAGTCGCCAGCAGTAAATTCTCCTATTAATACAAATACAGCAGCAATTGATAAAACAATAAAGTAAGATAAATAGGAGATTAGAGTGGAAATCAAGCCAGCAACATAATTTAATTGTTTATTATGTAAAGCTTTATGTAGTGTATATTCATTCGATTTCTGAAAGGCAGTAAATATTTTATGTTCGATAGAATAATTCTTAATGATTTCAAAACCGGACAGCCAATCGGTAACTCTTGATAAATGCTGCTCTACAGCTTCACTATATTCCTTTTGAGAGTTTTGAAGCTTCTTCTCAATTAGCTTTGGAATATAGAGAGGGGTTGTTAAGAGAATAAGAGTTACAATTGCTAGTCTCCAATCTAGCAGAAATAATGATATACTAACTAAGATTACTTTGATTAATATTTCTAAAAATAAAGGAATAGTACCAAAATACAACGTTTGAATCATATCGACATCATTGGTATATTTGGCAATATAGTCACCATTACTTTTGGATGTAAAGTTCATATAGGTTCTGTATATCATACTTCGAAAGAAATCTTCTCTTAGTTCCTTTACACATCGTATTGAAAAATGTGCTCTTAAATAATCATAACCAAATTGAAAAGCAATTTCTAATAAAATAAAGGATACTAATAAAATAGCATACATTAAAGTTTTAGTGTCATTTCTTAATAAAGCATAATCAAGAACATCACCTTTTAAAAACTGCACCATTACCGCAAAAATAGAGCTTATAACTAGGGTTACAATAATACCAAATAATAAAAATTTATTTTTCTTTATATATTTACTCATAATGAGTCCTCCTGTTTGTTTTTATTAAAAACAATAGAAGGTTATGATTTTTCCTTCTATTGTTAGAAGGATAGACGACGTTTTACCATTTTTAGTTTCCTGCCTTTCAAGTTATTTAAACATTTATATTATTTTATAACTTACTCAAAAATTAATATAATGTTAACCAGTTAATACTTAATAGATATCACATAATAAGTGAAAAGTCAAATATTAACATGTCAGGGTGTTGAAATGGAAGTATATAGAGGGAAATATTATTAAAGAGAATAAGGTTCACGTAAAACGAAAAGAGTAGTTAAATCGAACTACTCTTTTCAAGGACAGAAATATTATGAAATTAAAATTTGTTTAAAATTATGGTAACTATCTTAAAATTTAAAATCAGATACATAGTTTCCTAACTCATTTGAGTTATTTCTACTACTTTCTGTTAAGGATAGAATCTGTTCCGATTGAGAAGTGATTACCATAATATCATTCGCAATATTCGAAACCCCTTCCACGCTATCGTTAGTAGTTATTGCAACTTCATTAATTGCTTTTGTTACATTCTCCATAGTGACTAATAACTGATTTGAGGTATCTTTAAACTGATTTAGGATACTATCAAAGTACTTAGTATCATTAAAATACTGCTCACCAGTATGTACTAACATATCATAGTCAGACACTACTTTAGTATCTACGAAATCAATGAGATTTTCAGAACATGAAACTAGGTTATTTACTGATCCTAAGACAATAGAAATAACATCTTGAATCTCATTTACTGCATTATGTGAAGATTCCGCTAAGGTTTTAATCTGATCTGCAACAACTGCAAATCCTTTTCCACTTTCACCAGCTCTTGCTGCCTCTATGGAAGCATTTAATGCTAATAGGTTTGTTTGTCTTGTTATTTCTAAAATTGAATCGGATAAAATAGTTATCTTATCAATACTCTTAGATTGTTCAATCGCATTTTGTATTAATTCTTTGTTTTCAACAATCATAGAAGCCATATTATTTTGTGAATCAAGAGCTTTTGTTTTTACAGATAAAGCATGGTCTTTTATATTATCAGCTTTTGAACTTGCCTCGTTTGCTCTAGTAGATACTTCACGAATTTTTGTTTCAATTTCTAGAGTAGCAGCGTTCATTTCTTCTGCAGAAGCAGCGGTCTCTTCAAATCCAGCGGAAAGTTCTTCTGTGATTGCAGATACATTTTGTATATTGCTTGTCAGATCTGTGATTCGATCTGTTGTCTGATTAATTGCATTATTGATGCTAGTTGTAGAACTAACAATATATTGAATTACGTTTCCTACAATGTGTTTCATCTCATTTGCAGAATTCGAGATTTGGCCAAATTCATCTTTTAATTGTAAGGATTTTTCAGAGAATGGTTTTGAAAAATCTTTGGTAGACATTAATTTAAATTGGTGTGCTGATTCGGACAAGCTACTTAGAACCTTTTTAAAATATAGATACATAAAAGATATAATTACGATTAACAGAATCAATAAGAATAGGATTACGCCTGTTATTATACTTTTTTCAGCAGTGCTGATTGTAATAGGCTTGATTCCTGTAAAGTACATACCAATAATAGTTCCTTGGCTGTCTTTAATTGGAATATAGTAGGTCTGAACTTCTTTTCCATTAATTATTGTTGTTCCATTATAGTTTTGACCTTTGTTTAATACAGTTTCAATAACTTTGGAGGAAGCTTTGGTGTTAATATAGCGTTCACCGTTATCATCTACGATACTTGTAGAGATTCTAGTGTCACCAGAGAATATGGTTACCATATAACCCGTATCTTTGCTCATTTCATCTACAAAGTCATAGTTTTCGTTCATACAAACTTCACCTTTATAAAGTTTGTTGTCCACAAGTGTCCACTCCCCTGGATACTTGGCATCAAGATAGCTAAATCCTAGAATCGAGCTCTTTTTTATATTATCATTAAAGTTAGAAGCAATACTATTTTGTGTAAAGAAATAGGTGATTGCTATTGTAATCATAATGACAGATAATGTAAAAACAGAGAGCGATAGGATTAGGCGTTGTTTAAAATTCATATATTTTTTTCTCCTTCCCGATATAATTATCGCATTAAAATTATAACATATTACTGCATAATTTCAATAAAATGTATAAAAATGATGAAAAATGTATATTTATAAATAAATTATAATAAAAATAATACTATATTATTAAAAATGTAATTTAAAGTTGATATTGAAATTAAATGTAATATAGGCAATGAAAATATTTCCAAATAATACTATGCAGTTATATAAAAAAATATAAAATTAAAATTAAATATGATATAATATGTAAGAAAATTGGAATTACATGGTATATACAGAAGGCTAATTGAACAAAAATATATAGAAAGTTAGAGGATTTAATAATATGACGAATAAAAATATATCATGGTGTTGGAATAGGTTGTGCGACTTAGTTGCAGTGGCATACTTTGCGTTTTTAATATATACACTTTATATTATGTTTAGGCAAGTGTTATTTATGTTTTGTGATATTTATGATATGTTACGAGGAGTTGATTATCTTTATAATGTACAAGCGTTAGAATGGGTTAGTATAGCTTGCTTTTTCTTTGGGATATCCTATGCAATTCCACTATTTCATAGAATATATCGAGTAATGCCTTGGTTTTATGTTTTCACTATTACTTGGTTAGTCAATAGTCTTATAATAAGTTTAGGATACAAAGAAGTACAGTTTGGACATAAGTTTAATAATGGAAATTATATTATAATATATTTTATTTTAGCAATTATTCAAGTAATATTATTGAGAATTCTAATGTGTTGGTATTTATACAATAGACCTTTAAAATGCTTTATAAATCAAGCAGAACAAAAATCAAGAATGAAAAGAAGTAATAAAAATGAAACATCTATTATTATTTTTGGTTGTATTTTGACAGTAGTAGGTTTGGCTTTAATCTTGCATTATACCGCTATGTATTCCTAAAATCACTTAAAAAGTAATAATTGTTACATATAATCTAATATTTTCTTGCAAACTTAGTGTTCTATCGATATAATAGTATGCGTTAATGATATGGTGCTCAATAAAAGAGTCAAAAGGGAATGTGGTCAAAAGCCACAACAGCCCCCGCTACTGTAATTGTGATGAAAGCTGTATCTGTAGGAATGGTATCATTTCTGTAGGTAAACCATTGGATAACTATTTGAATACTTAATAGTACTATGATTGTTATAAAGAATCGATGGTATTAGTTGGGTAATAAGTAAAATATGAATCTGAGAAGGCATCAGCAAGTAAGGTGATCATAAGTCAGGAAACCTGCCATATACAATTTTTTGATCCGCTTCGGGAGGGAGCGAGATAGAAGGAGATTAAATGAAACAATTAAAGAAACTCATTCTAGTGCTATGTATGGCAACATTAGCATTAGGTCTTGTTGCCTGTGCAAAGGATAATAAGGAAAACAAAGTAAGCCAAACAGCAAAACCGACGAATTCACCAGAAGTAACAAAATATCCTGTTACAGTAAAGGATTCAGATGGTAAAGAGGTAACGTTAGATAAAGAACCAACGAAAGTAGTATCTATGGCTCCAAATATTACAGAATTAATCTATAAATTAGGAGTAGAAAGCAAATTAGTAGGTCGTACCGATTACTGTGATTATCCAGAAGAAGTGAAAAATGTTGAATCAGTTGGAACACTTACTGAACCAAATATTGAGAAAATTACTAGTTTACAACCTGATATTGTAATAGCGTCAACACATTTTAGTGAAGAAACAGAAAAGCAATTAGCTGATCTAGGAATTAAAGTTGTTGTTCTATATGAAGAACATGATATTGAAGGTGTGTACACAATGATACAGACGCTTGGAACCATGTTTAATGTAAATGACAAAGCTACGAATCTAGTTAGTGATATGAAAACCTCCATTGATGAGACAAAGAAAGCTGTAAAAGGCTTAGAAACACCTAGTGTATACTATGTTGTTGGCTTTGGTGAATATGGAGATTATACTGCTGGAGGAGATACTTTTATTGGACAACTAATTACATTAGCTGGTGGAAAGAATATTGCAGCAGATGTTAAGGGTTGGTCTTATTCCTTAGAAAGCTTAATGGAAGCCGATCCTGATATTATCATTGTTCCAAATGATATGAAAGACAGCTTTATGAAAGCTACTAATTATAAAGATCTAACAGCAGTAAAGAATAATAGAGTTTATGGGATAGATAAAAATATATTAGAACGTCAAGGATACCGTAACGCAGAAGGACTAGCAACTATTGCTAAAATATTCCATCCAGAAGCGTTTAAATAAGAGTATGTAGACTTTAGAAGTAATAATCACTGTACTTCTAAAGTCTTATTCTTTATTTAGCTATAGTTCGGGTGATTACACAACTATATGCTTTATTGAATATAGGATGGAAAGAGTAATTTTCTCCCTCTCTTAACTTTTAATGAAAGGAAAATAGCATGAAGAAACGAAATCGAGTAAGAGTTCATGGAGTTGGTTTCTTACTTATTATTATATTAGCTCTTGAAGTTATTCTATCAGCATCGGTTGGCTCAGCAAATCTATCCTTTTTTAATAGCTTAAAAATTATTATTCATCGAATTCCAGTCATAGGGAACTTTTATGATTTGTCAGATGTGAAAGAAGTGTATATTAAGATCGTGTGGGATATTAGAATGCCAAGAATTCTGTTAGCTGGATTAACAGGGTGTGCTTTATCCGTAGTTGGAGCGTCCTTTCAAGGATTATTTAAAAATCCATTAGCAGATCCCCACATACTAGGAGTATCATCTGGGGCAGCGGTTGGTGCTACAATTGCTATGTTAAGTGGAATGACAATGAGCTTTATGGGACTTGGAGTAATTGGCATCTTTGCCTTTCTTGGCGCATTAATAACAGTATTTATTGTCTATCAGATTGCTTGTGTGGGGAATAAAATATCAACTGTCAATATTGTACTAACAGGTACTGCAGTAAGTATGATGCTCTCCGCAGTAATATCTTTATTAATGGCATTTCATCATGATCAGATTGAAAAAGTGTATTTGTGGACAATGGGAAGCTTTTCATCTGCAACATGGCAAAAAGTTAGTTTTATGTCCTTTTTTACCTTGGTTGGAATAGTTGGAATTTTTATGTTCGCTAAGGAATTAGATGTTATGACAATAGGAAATGATTCAGCGAAAAGCCTAGGAATTGATACTTCAAGAGTAAAGAAATATCTAATTATTCTAGCCTCTCTTCTAGTTGCTGCATGTGTATCGGTAAGTGGAATTATTGGGTTTGTTGGATTAGTAATACCACATTGCATCCGTCTTATAAGCGGACCAAAGCATAAGAGGCTTTTGCCGTTTAGCGCGCTAGGTGGAGCAATTTTTATGATATTTTGTGATACCATTGCACGTACCATTACTGCACCAAGTGAGCTGCCTGTGGGTGTGATTACAGCAATATTAGGAACACCATACTTTATATACTTATTGCAACATAATAAGAGAAAGTTGGGTGCATGATGAGAGAAAGTAAGAATAGTTACAAATCACAAATTACCGTTAACGAATTATCATGGAAGCCAACCAAAGATCATAAGAACATTTTAGAGAAAATTAATATTACCTTTGATAAAGGAAACATTTATGGAATTATTGGACCGAACGGTTCTGGAAAGACCTCTTTTATTAAGAACTTACTTCATTTTGTAGAGCCTGACAAAGGAAATATAATGATAGAAGATGTGAATCTACTGGATTATCGTAGAAAGGACTTAGCCAAGAAAATAGCGCTTGTTCCACAAAATACTACTATGGATTCATCCTTTTTGGTATATGATGTGGTAATGATGGGACGAGTACCTTACCAAAAGCGTTTTGCAGAGGCTAGCCAGTCTGATATTGATATCGTAACGGAGGCTATGATATTAACGGATTGCTACTCTTTTAAAGACAAGGAAGTAGATATGCTAAGTGGTGGAGAAGCACAACGTGTACTTACAGCAAGGGCAATTGCACAAGATACCGAATGGTTAATTCTAGACGAACCAACAGCAAGCTTAGATGTAAAACATCAAATAGAGCTTATGGAATCCTTGGTAAAATTAAAGAAGCACAAGAATAAGACGATTATTACAGTACTTCATGATATTAATATTGCTGCTACTTATTGTAATCAGATTATTATGATGAAGGACGGAAAAGTCCATAGCCATGGAAAGACAGAGGAAGTCCTTACAAAAGATAAGTTAAGAGAAGTGTATGAGATTAATTTTGAGATTTTAGATAATATGAAGAACGGGAAAAAGTATTATATACCTTATACTTGTGATTAGATGATAACAAAAAGAAAAAAGACAAATCTTAAATAGTTGATTTGTCTTTTTCTTTATATTCAAATTTTAAGGAGTTGTTTTACTTAGTTTTATAATCAGAAGTTTTTCTATATAATACAGTGACATACATTTAGTACATTAAATTAAGGAGTTTAACTTTAGTACTTATATCAATGTAAGATAATTATTTTTTAGTCTTTACTAATTGTACAGAGTGGTCCTTATAGATAACTTTAATGTTATTATTCTTTGGAAGACCAGTAATTTTAACAGAAGAGAAGTGGCTATTCTTGTTAAGCTTTCCATAAGTAATAACAGCGGTATCTTTGCTAGGAACATATCCATTCACAAAATTAATGTTCAGAAGGCCGTTGAAAGAAGCTACATCTGTAATTTTAAGAATATCTTTACTGCTACCAATATTTAGCACGAGAACGCCTTTCTTGGCTTGAGTAAAGTCGTCGCCAATCACTAGGCTTTTTGAAGTATTTTCAATTAATTTACCATTATTAATTATGACATCACCTTTACCTAATGCAGTAGTAGAATTAGCTTCTAGATTACCCTTTTCAAGGACAGTACCACCAATAAATGAGTTGTTTCCAGTTAGTTTTAAAGTACCAGTTCCTTTTTTAGTTAATTTACCAGATCCAGAAATGTCATTTCTCCAAGTGTCAGTTGCGTTAAAGCCACCTTTTGAAGCATCCATAGTTACAGTTACGTCTGTTTCAAATGAGCCATATCCATTGGCAGCAGCAAAAAGGTTTAATCTTCCCCAGCCTTCTGTATCATCTAAAACAGGATATCCAGATGGAAGACCTGTAGTGTATAGAACATAACGGCGTGCTGTTGCATCTAGATATGGAAGACGAGTCTCAAGAAGAACTTCAGCACCTTTTGGTACTACCATTGGCTTAGTAGTATCGCCAGTTTGTTTAAATCCGTAAGTTAAGCGTTTCGTATATTTGTTTTTATTTGTTTTGTAATCACTATAGTTATCATCTGAGTTAGCCTCTTGTGAGATTAGAACATCTCTAGCAGCTTGATAGGCTGCTTCTTTTA
This sequence comes from Anaeromicropila herbilytica, assembly GCF_016591975.1. Lineage (GTDB taxonomy): Bacteria > Bacillota > Clostridia > Lachnospirales > Lachnospiraceae > Anaeromicropila > Anaeromicropila herbilytica. The sequence goes on from NZ_AP024169.1 coordinate 110,052, forward strand.
ATTCCTTATTATCCGGATCATTTAATACGGCAGCTGCAGTTGCTGTTGCCATAACACGTCCTCCAATGACATCTAAGCAAGAGTGCATGCCAGCTACAATTCTATTGTTACCTAATTCAGAGGCTCTTGTTAATAACTCTTGATATCTTTCAGGTACAGAATATGCTAATGCAATAGAAGCTAAATAAGCAGCATTGGTGTGGCCACTAGGAAATCCACCATCACTTGATGGGTCTGATTTCTTTACTGGAACTAATGTTGGAAGAAGAATTGAGTCACTGCTCCAACGAAATGGTCTTGGGTATTGGAAATAAGATTTAGCTGGTGAGGTAGTGGCAGCATTTCCTCGTAAGGTATTCACAAGTTTCACGATACTACCAAGAGAAGTATCTTCATCCGCCCAATTACCATGAGCATTTCCAGCATCTTCGTAAGCTTTTGTTGTAGCATCTGTAGGAATTAAGTCGGGAATAGAGGTTCCAGCGTTCGTGTTTGCTTTAAATAGGTTCGTATAAGGACCGAGTCCGTCAATCACACTGTAGTTTTGGTTCCGGCGATCATCTAGGTAGGCATTTATTTCGTCAGTAGAAGTGCGGCTTTTTGCAATTGCAATTGATTTATCAATATTCATATCAAGTATTATTGCATTATTTTTAGTACCATTATTCCATGTGCTACCAGGAGTCCATAATTTAAGAAAACCAGATAGAACGCCTAGGGCTGGATTAGTCTCAGGTGTCATGTTATCTTTTGAATTATTTTTATAGGAATCTACATAGTAGCCATAGGAGGCTTTGTGTGGTTCAATATCTGGATTCTTAGCCTCACTCGCAGCAAAGGCAGTAAGCATACTTTGACTGCTAATTGTAGTTAGTAATAATAAAGTCATTAATTTTGAGGTTACTTTTTTCTTTTTCGTGTTTGGATTACTTTGTTTTTTACGCATATAAATTTTCTTCCTCCGTTATATTTTCTTACTTACCAATCTAAGTTAAGAATATTGATTTGGAATTAAGTTTATGTAAAATGACTGTTATTTTTATTTAGCTATAATTAAAGTTTAAGATTAATATCAAAGCTTACAATCAGCCACTAGTCAAGATAGAGCAGTATAGACTGTATAGAACATCGTATGAGCAAATATTCGGAACAAACATTGTAATACAAAAAAATGTGTTATATAATGGATAATAATGTCTTTTTGCTGAAATACATATAAAGTATTAGAAATAATTGCGCTTAGGGGGTAGTGAAGTGAGTTTTAAAGAATTGATGAAATTTTTGTTTCCAGAATATCAGGTGATAGAATCAATAAAAAACGATGGAGTAATAAAAAGAAAGAAAAATGAAGATAGTAGCTCTCCCAATAAAGTACTTAACCGTGTTCAATTAAATAATAATCACGATCTTAGTATTCAAACATCAAATAAAGATAATGATACTATTAATAATAACCAGCCAGAGACTGAAAACTCAGATATACAGCAAAATATAGATATACAACAAAATACAACTACTCAACAAATAGCAGATAATTCAGAGGAAAAAAATAATGATATATCGACAATATTTAATGAAGTGAAAGAGGATTTAAAAAATAATTTTATAGGACAGGAAAAATATTTTAACAGCCTATGTATTGCATTTAAACGTCCATTTATCACAGGGTATAACGATGAAAAGCCTAGAAACGTTATTATTATACAAGGTCACGAAAGCTCAGGTAAACAATCAAGTATATGTTGTATTGCAAAGTGTTTAAAGGAGAGAAAAATATTCACATATAGAAAAGTTAAGTTATTAGATTTATCTCTATATCAAACAGCATCAGAATTTGAATTATTTTTATCAGATCTTTATAGCGCTTTATATAGTAAATCCCATGTTTTGATATTTGAAAATTTCCACAAATGTCATTCTAGTATTATAAACGTCATTCAGACATTAGCAACAACTGGAAACTATAAATTGAAGGCAAGGTATGCCGAAACAGAGTATGGATTGGTAGAAACAACAGGTGGACTCGTTGAAGATACGGTAAGTGGCTTAAGTTCAAATAATATGTATTTTGTCATATTATCCGATAGAGAAGAGAAAGAAATACAAAATATCTTTGGATTAAATTTTATGAAGTGTGTTGGAGATTATTTGCACATGGATTCATATACAGAAGATGAATTGAAGAAATTAGTAGAATTTGATATGAATGATTTGGTGTATAACGGTAAAGAAAATCTATCAATAGAGATCACTTATGATAATAAAGTGATAAGTTATGTTGTATCAAGATTCAAAATTAGTACTGGTATAGCAGGGATGACTACTTTTATTGATTCAGAAATATATAAACCATTAGCAGAACTGAAACTTAATAATAACTATGAATATATGCAAACGGTTGGAATCTCGATAAAAGATGAAAAAATAGTTGCATCTATAGCAGATGAGACCATTCAACTTGATATGGTTATACCTAAGATTGATTCCTATGGACTGGAAGAGATAAAAAATGAATTAGAACAAGTCATAGGCATTCAATCAGTCAAGAAATACATATCTAGTTTAGAAAATAACTTACAAATTCAGAAATTACGTGAAAGCAAAGGGTTGAAGGTTTCAGATATATCAATGCATATGATATTCACAGGAAATCCTGGAACTGGTAAAACAATGATTGCCCGAATGGTGGCAAAGTACTTAAAAGCACTTGGAATATTATCAGAGGGACAGTTAAGGGAAGTTACAAGAGCAGATATGGTTGGTGAGTATGTAGGACAAACGGCTAGAATTACAAATGATGTAATACAATCAGCAATAGGCGGAGTTTTATTTATTGATGAAGCTTACTCCTTGTGTAGAGATAAGAATGATTCCTATGGACTTGAAGCGGTAGATGCATTGGTAAAGGGAATTGAGGATAATAGAGATGATTTAGTTGTTATTCTTGCAGGATACCAAGAAGAAATGGAAGAATTCTTGAAAGTTAATTCAGGTTTAAAGTCACGGTTCCCTAATATTATCTGCTTTGAAGATTATACAGCAGATGAAATGTACGACATATCACAATTAACAGCAAGCTCAAAGGGATATAAAATATCAGAAGATTGTAAAGAACCATTAATCAAATTATTTGACCAAAAGCAAACAAAAGGTAAGAATGACAGTGGAAATGGTCGTTTAGTTCGAAATGTTATAGAAAGTGCTATCTTAAATCAATCAAAACGCTTACTAAATAGCAATACAGATGAGATGGATGTGTTAAACTATGAAGACTTTGGATTTCAAAATAATTCAACTTATGACTTAGAAGATAGTCTGTCAAAAATAATTGGACTGGATACAGTTAAAGAGTATATTAATAGTTTAAATGCTAGATTAAAAATACAAAATGAACGTAAAAAACTTGGTCTTATTGTGGATTCAACTCAGACACTTCACATGGTATTCAAAGGAAACCCTGGAACTGGAAAGACAATGATAGCGAGAGTTATTGCTGATGTTCTCTATCATATTGGAGTTATAAAAACGAATAAATTAGTTGAAACAGACCGATCTGGGCTTGTTGCTGGTTATGTTGGACAAACAGCAATTAAAACTAGAGAGAAAATTCTCGAAGCATTAGATGGAGTATTATTTATTGATGAAGCTTACTCATTATCTCAAGGTGGTGAGAATGATTATGGTAAAGAGGCTATTGATACCTTAGTTAAATTGATGGATGATAACCGAGATAGAATTGTTGTCATTTTAGCTGGATATAGTGATGATATGGATTCTTTCCTTTCCATAAATGCGGGATTAAAATCAAGGTTCCCTAATATTATAGAATTTGAGGATTATTCTGCAGAGCAGTTGGTGAAGATATCAGAACTATTAGTCGAGAGTAAGGGATATGAGTTAAGTTTAGCAGCGAAAGATAAACTATATGATATATTTAGCCAAGCTAGACAAGAAGCGCGATTTGGAAATGGACGTTATGTACGTAATTTAATTGAAAGAGCTATTAATAATCAGTCCGTGCGCTTAAGTAAAGATACCAATCTAACAAAAGAAGAATTAATTGCAATTGAAGATACGGATATTGAAAAAAGGTAAGTACATAATTATGAGGTTTAAATTAAGCAGAAAGGTATGTCATAAAGAATGGTACAGCTATATTGTTTTAACATTAATTCTGATGTAGCAAATAAGAAATATCAAAACCATATGAATTTAATAAGCGATGAGAAGAGAGCACGTATCATGCGTTATCATTTTGAGGAAGATAAGAAAAGATCCTTATATGGTGACATCATCATAAGAACATTGGCTAGTGAGATATTAGGAATTGATAATTCACAGATAGTATTTAAGATAAAGGAATATGGAAAACCATATCTAGAAGGTTTTCCTAGGTTTCATTATAATATAAGTCATTCTGGAAGCTGGATCATTGCTGGAATTGGAAGAGAGGAATTAGGTGTCGATATTGAAGCGGTAGCGAGTGCTAATGAAGAACTTGCGAGAAGATTCTTCTCAGAAAAAGAATATGAGGATATGATGAGTAAAAATAAGAATGATCGAAGGGGATATTTTTATGATCTATGGACGTTAAAAGAAAGTTATATAAAGTGCATAGGGAATGGACTATATACTTCGCTTAACTCATTTGGTTTTGAATTAGAGAATGATGAAGCTATTTTATTTCCTGTGAATAAGCAATATCATTTTAAAAGATATGATTCAATTCCTGGTTATAAAGTTGCAGTTTGCGCAAAAGAAGAGATAGAGGATAAAATAAAAAATATATCTTTAAAATGATAATAACTATAAAATAAGCTATGGTTTTAATAATTAGCAAGTTGGTGTGATTCTGATCATAATCTAATTATTTTAACCATAGCTTTTATTACTGAGGTACAGATAAATACAATACGCTACTCTTTCGGTCACTCTCCTTTATTGTGTCATTATTGCAGTCAAGCATACAAATATGCAGTGGATATGATATATGAATTAAACTAGACTGTGTTCAATTACAGATAGCATGGAAGAAAGAGTAGGAAGTTTTTTGAAATCTAGATATTCATCATCAAACTCAACATCAAATTCTAGTTCAAGTGCAACGATTAACTTTACAAATGAAACAGAGTCCAACCCAATATTGGTAAGAGGTTCGTCTAATGATATTGTTAGCGCGCCTTGCTTGTTTGGAACATTTTCTGATAGAACATTACGAAGTCTTGACTGAATAGTATGTAAACCGATTGAGTCAATATCCTCACAGGTAGCGGCCACCATAGTCTGGCAATTCAATTCCTGTTCTAGTTGTAATAAGGTTTTCTTATCAACCTTGCCATTAAAACTTAATGGCATCTTGTCAATTCTTTTATATGCTGTTGGAATCATATAATCCGGTAGAATATTGCTAAGATGCTTCCTTACGTCAGAAGTAAGAATATCTGAACTTGATACGACATATGCGCATAAAGTATTATCTTTTACTATGACAGCGGCTTGTTGAATCATATCATACTTTAATAAGTGATATTCAATTTCACCCAATTCAATTCGTCTTCCATTTAATTTCACCTGACTATCGATTCGACCAATGACTTCAAGAGTTCTGTTAGAATCCATTCTGGCTAAGTCTCCAGTCCGATATATTCTCTTATCTGGTAGGTATGGATTCTGCTGAAACTTCTCATTTGTTAGTGTCTGGCGGTTTAAGTACCCCCTAGCTAGTCCATCTCCTAAGATGCATAATTCGCCTTCTTCACCTAGAGGACATAACTTATCTTCCTGGTCTAGAATCATTATCTGTGTATGTTGAATTGGAGTTCCAACATGAAGAGTATCGCTGCCAGTTAAGTCCCCGATGGTTGACCATACGGTGGTTTCTGTTGGTCCATAGAGATTATAGATTCTAGCTGGTGTATGATTTTTTAGCGTTTCTAGTAATGCCTTAGGAAAAGGCTCTGCTCCTACCATAATATCCGTCAATATATTCAGAAACTCAATACTTTTTCCATAGTTAAACATAAGCTGTAATCTGGAAGGAGTAATCTGCAACATATCAACTTTATTTTCAATAATACAATCATTGAGATACTTTGGATTATTCTTCTGCACATCATCAGCAATTACGATGGTCATACCTTTTGATAAAGGGATAAGAATCTCAGGCATAGACATATCAAAGGCAAAGGATGCAAGAGATAGAATCCTCTTATCCCGATGGAAGTTAATCTTATCAGACATCCCCTCAATTAGGTTAATGATTGATCTATGCTCTATAAGGGTACCTTTTGGTAAACCAGTAGAACCAGAAGTATAGATGACATAAATAAGATCGTTTATAGAATTACATTTCTGTAGGTTACTGGAATCACCATAATACAAATCGTTTCGATCAAGGGTAAGAGTCTCGCCATTAAATGAAATAAGATGTTTTAAGTGTTCCATAGTTAACATTATTTTTATATTACTATCTTCTAACATATAGTGGATTCTATCACTTGGATATTCTGGATCAATAGGAAGATAGGCAGCGCCTGCTTTAAGCACACCTAGGATAGCAATAAACATCTCCAAGGAGCGATTGGCTAAGATTCCAATGATATCATTCGGTTTTACCGAATGGGCTCTTAGCATTCTAGCAAGTTGGTTTGATTTTTGATTTAATTCTTGATACGTCATAGTATGACCGCGCAAAACCAGTGCAATCTTATCAGGGGTCAGTTCAACATTCTGCTCAAATAATTCATAAACTGTTTTTGCTGTATTATAATCAATTCCTTCATTATTCTCAAGGAATGACAATCCATTATTAATCATTTTCATTTACCCTTTCATTGTAGTTAAGGAAATATTTTTGAAAATCATCATCTCTCACACACATATAGAAGTATAGTTTACTTGAGAGAATTTGTCAGCAATATAGCATGTAAAAGTTTTCCTTAATAAAATAGATAAAATTGTCAATATCGCTGAATTTGATTAAGGAAAAACAAGAGAGTTTTCGTGAAAGAACGCCCGTAGATTCAGTCATACAAGAGATTCTTATAAGTTTCGTAAAAAAAAGATAAGAGGATTATTTTGTTGACAATTGGGAAAATAAGCTTTATAGTGTGAATATTTGGAAAACATAGCATTTTACACACACAACGAAGAGAATAAACATAATTCATATAAGGGGAGATTAATTATGAATATACAAATTAAAAATAAACTTCTAGATTTAGTACCAATTCACTTTGATCATAATGATTGTTTGGAAGATCAGTTAATATCGGTAATTGGGTGGTTCCTTGAAGATATACCGCGTGATCAATTAATATGGCATCTATGTGAGACTTGGAAGTTCTCCTTCAGGGAGAACAAAAATCAATGTACCAGTCTAGGGAAGGCGTTAAGCTCTAATGTATTTAATGAATATGAGGTATATCAGAAATACTATGGTATTGATATAAGTTCTCATACAAATGCCACTTTTGATACATTTATCATGGAGGCAAAAAAGGAACTGAGTTTAGGAAAGCCCGTTGTTCTTATTCAGAAGTCTTATTGGATACCATGGGATCCTAATTACAATGTGAATAAAGAATATACACATGCTTATATCGTGTTAGATATAGATTTCGAAGAGAAGAGGTTTCTTGCATCGGATGGATTATATACGCAGAAAAATGTTCCAATCGATTTTGAAAATGTAAGACAAGGTTTTACTGGTGAGTATATTACATTTGAAAAAATAAATCATTCATCATTTGATAACAATACAAAAAATACTTGGATGAATGAAATTAAGACAATGATAGATAATCTACACTTAGAAGATGAAAAGAATATATTTAATCATATGAATGTATTTGCTGATAGGGTGCAAACAACAGAGAGTCTTATTTATGAAAACCGAATGGGTAGCACTAATTTTGTTTCCTCTGATCTATATAATGCATTGTCTGTTGTCATTAATAGTAGGAAAAAGCTTGCAAGATTCATGAAATACCTAGAAAGTAAAAATGATATAAAACAATTTTCAGATTTTACCGTAAGATTTGATTTTGCAGCTACAAAGTGGTATGACATACAGCATAAATTCTTAAAAGCTAGTTTTTTACCTGATTTTACATTCATAAAAAGTAGAATTGTAAAAAGCATAAGAGAAGTCAAAGAGGTCGAAAACGATATTGCAATTGAGATGAAGAAATTTATCCTAAATGAAGAGTTAAAAGCAAACAATCAGAAAAAACTCAATCAGTTTGCTTCTGAGAATAAGATTCATGTACCAGCAACCTTACAAAAAACAGAAATGATTGACATGACCAAATACTTTAATAATAAAGGATTCGGTGAAATGGGACAGGATGGAATAGCTTTTGCAGAAGGTGGACAATATTTTTCTATAAAAAATCTTCCAAAAAAGAAAATATGGATGATCGATGATATGAAATTTAATGTTCCCAATTTCTTCACCCAATCAGTAGATAATTTGCGTTGTGAACGACAGCTGATAGAGGTAAAACCTGATTCCTATCATTGTCTAATGTTATTAGGATGCTCTGAACAGGGCAGTTTCTCCGGAGAGGTTGAAATAGGTTATCTGGATGGAAGTAGTGAGAAGGTAATCGCATCTCTATCCGATTGGTATCTACCACCTCAATTTACAGATTGTATGGCTTGGCAAGGCAACATTATAGAGAAAGTAGATGGAGAATTTGTACAGTCAACGCATCTGTATCAGATATTTGCAAGTAAATATAGCATGAACAAAACAAAGAAGACCGTAGTCTCCATACGTATGCCAGAATGCCAGAATATGCATATATTTGCAATAACATTTGGAAAATAATTAGGTGAGGGAGGATTACGATATGAATGAAGTTACAGTGTTAATTGATATATTAGAACGAGAAAAGAATAATGATATAAAAGGAGTTACATTTATTAATGAAAGCGCAACTGAGAAAAATATACTCTATAAGGAAATATACGAGAAGTCCTTATTCTTACTAGGAAAGATTCAAGCGTGTGGAGTGAAGAAGGGGGATGAGCTTCTATTACAGATAGAGGACAATGAAACCTTTATCTATACGATATGGGCATGTATTATGGGGGGAATAATAGTAGTTCCTGTACCAATTGCTAATAAGGAAGAACATAAACTTAGATTATATAATATATTTCATATTCTAGAAGACCCATATATTATAACTACAAAAAGTCATTTTGAGGACTTACAGAAATATTGGGATGGACGGAAAGAATACAGTAATACATACAAGAATATGCAAGAACGTACGATAATCTTAGATGAAGAATTCTCTAGCAAAGCTCAAATGGGTAGCATTGAAAAAGGGAAAGCTACTGATATTGTTAGCGTAATGTTCTCATCGGGATCAACCGGGGAACCAAAAGGAGTAATATTAACAAATGAAAATATTATGACTCAGATAAAAGCTACCACAAAGTTTTTTAAGGTTACATCAGAAGATAGATTTTTAAGTTGGATGCCACTTACGCATACGATTGGACTTAGTATGTTTCATTTATTGCCACTTGCATCTTCTGTTGATCAATACATAATGGAGAAGAATCTATTTATAGGAGATCCTGCTATGTGGTTTGAGAAGGCAAGTGTGCATAAAGCAACGATTTTATGTTCCCCTAACTTTGGATATAAGCATTTTCTGGAGGAATATTCAGATTCCAAACAGTATTCTTGGGATCTATCTAGCATAAAAGTATTAATGAATGCAGCAGAGCCAATCTCTAAAGTTCTACTAGAAGAATTCTATAAGAAGATGAAGAAATATGGGCTAGATAGGAATGCAATTAGTCCGTCATATGGTATGACAGAAACCTGTATGAATATGACCTCTAAGAGAGTCGGAAGCGAATATAGGTGGTATTCGCTAGACCGTATAACGGTCTCTATAGGTGATAGAATCGTAGAAGTAGAGGAGGAAGATCCAAACAGTATTCTATTTGTTAGCGTTGGAAATATAGTGGAGTGTTGCGAGATAAGAATCTGTGGCGATGATGGTGAGAGATATGAGGATGAGGTAATTGGTAATGTTGAAGTGAGAGGAAATTGTGTTACTTTAGGATATTACAATAACCCTGAGAGTAGTTCTAAGGCATTTACCAAGGACGGGTGGCTTATAACTGGTGATCTAGGCTTTATAAAAGAAGGCCAGCTTGTGGTAACAGGAAGAACAAAAGACATTATTATATCGAATGGCCAGAACTACTATGCGTATGACATAGAAAGAGTAGCTGAAGAGATTGCGGGAGTTCAAGTTGCAGCAGCTTGTAGTGTATTTGAGGAAGAAAATAACAAAGAGGTAGTAGTTCTATTTCCAGAGTACTCAGGAAATCTAGAAGAGTTTGTGACTATATCAAATGAAATCAAAAGACATGTTAGTTCAAGGACAGGATTAGAGTTAAAATATGTATTACCGTTAGAGAAGATTCCAAAGACCGCAAGTGGCAAGGTGCAGAGGTTTAAACTAAAAAATATGTTCTTAGATAGAGAATTTGATGAGATTCAACTTCAGTTAGAAAAAATAAAATCTATGCAAATTAGAAGTGAAATATCAGGAGCAGAAAACGAGTTACAAGAAAAAATATTGGATATTTTTTTACAAGTACTCGGAGTAGAACAATTGGGGATTGATGATAACTTCTTTGATTATGGTGGCAATTCCTTAAACGTCTTATATGTCTTGTCGAAATTAAATGCTGCAGGAATTCAGATACATACAAAATATTTTCTAGAACACCCAACAATTAGAGAAATCTATAATGAGGCGATAATTGATAATGAAAATGGAATGGATGAGGGAATTGTAACAGGAGAAGTGCCATTATTACCAAATCACGCATTACTAGATATAAGAAATTTATATGGTGATGTAGACCATTGGAATATAGGTATTATGGTAGAAGCCTATCCAGTTCCAAAGAAAGAACAGATAGAACATGTAATTAGATACTTATTAAGTTATCATGATGGTCTTAGACTGCGAATCTATAAAGAGGGAATTGAGTGGAAGCAGCAGATTGAGGGTATTCCAGAGGAGTTACCAATTACGTATTATGACTATTCAGATGTAAAAGAGTCCGAACAAATGAATATGATTGAAGCTACGGCAGAAGAATTACAACATGCCACCAGTTTAGCTAAGCTTCCAGTAAGATTTGCTGTATTCTATATGGGTGAGAAGAAGCCAACACGTATCCTAACCTTAATACATCATGGAATCGCGGATGGTTATGGAATGTCCATCTTTGGACAAGATCTTTGTACGGCCTTTTCACAAGAGATGAGAGGAGAAGAGATCTGCTTACCGTATAAAACAACCTCTGTAAAGAGATGGTCAGAATATCTGAAAGAGTATTCACAGTCAGAAGAGATGAAGAAAGAGTTAGATTATTGGATGGAAGCTGCTAAGAATGAGGTTCCATGCATTCCTGTTGATTGTAAAGAAGAATTAAACCATAATTTGTTCTGTTTTGAAAGAGTATTAGGTAAGTACCTATTATCAAAAGATGAAGCCAATATACTGTTTGATAAGATTAAAGGAAAAGATATTGAAGTTAATGACGTCATCTTAACTGCAATACTAAGAGGCCTTCAAAAATGGACGGGAAATCAAGAATTATTGATAGATTATGTGTTTAATGGAAGATATCCATTTGATGATACAATTGATTTATCTAGAACCGTGGGTTGGCTGAATTACTTTGTTCCTCTATATATGGAGATTGGAGATAAGAAGGATGTTATAGAGACATTCGAATATGTTAAGGACAGATTACATCATATACCAAAGCGGGGACTAGGCTATGGTGGATTAAGATACTTATGTGAAGATCAAGATATATTAAATCAAATGAGTAAGATTCCTTATCCTGAGGTTACATACAATTACTTCAATGCAGAGACAATTGATGATAGTTTTACAGATAAAACATGGGGGTATATAAAACCTGCCAGAGAGTCAGCAGGAGAGAATGAAGGAGAGAATATTAATCGTGGACGCCTCATTGACTTTGTAATTGCAAACCGTGAGGACGGTCTTTTTTGCAAAGTACAATATAGCTATAATATTCATAAATATGAGACAATGGATCAATTGTTTGGTTATGTGAAAGAAGAAATGCATGCATTGTATCAGGATCTTGTACAAATTATTTAATAGTATAAAACATGGAATACACTTTATTCCAAGTAATAGTATAAATCATAGAACATTTTAACCTAATTAATTCATATCATAGATTCAGAGAAATATGAAGAATTATCACATGTAAAAATCCGTAAAATTCTAATCAGAAGGAGTAAAATAGTTGGTGATTGCTAATGTAGTGCTCCTTCTGATTACTATAGGATTCTGCTTTATTTAGTAACTTTTCAACAAATATAATTATCACAATGCTTAGTGGAGGGGGTACTCATTTAAATTCTTCTTGCTGAAAGAAATTAAAACATAGAATAATATTTTCGTCTTACATTTTTAGTAAAGCCATAATCAATAATCACTGGTTTTCCATCAATCATTCCCCAGTTTACACATCTATAAAGATCAGGAACAAGTAAATCATTATAAACATAAAAATCTCTTAGTTCATTTATTTGAAATAATTGCCTGTTATTATACACATGATAGTATTGCCTTACATAGGATAGATCCTTAAGTCGTTGTGCTTTCTCCATAACAAGAAATATGCTATCGTCGGACATTGCTTTTACTCTTGCAAAGACATCCGAAGGGTCATTTGAAGATATCTCATATTCGGTTTTATTTTGCGCAATTCCTTTTCTATTCTTAGCAACTTTTACAACATAACCATTTCCTAAATCATATACACGTCTTCCTGATCCAGAACCAAGCAGCTTATACTTCCCTTTTCTAATGTTAGAATTAATTTGATTATAATAAGTATCTATATCATTCACCTACTTTGTTTGGCGAGATACAAAATCCAATAAAATATTACATCTTTCACTATTATTTTATTACGAAGTAGGTCGATTGGTGATAGATTTGGTGATAAATAGTGAATAAATCTATTGTCTATTTATGTTGGTAGGTAGAAGTTCACATGTTTATATAAAACATTAAATGGTTTATTAATGTAACCTGAATACAACAAAATAAATTGATATTGTATTAATAAATGAGTAAAATAAGGTAATAGATGTTAAAAATTAGAATTATCTATTTTGAAATTAACATAAAAATGAATAGCCTCGTGACAAGTGTGATATCTAGAAAGGTCTAAATCATGAAAAAAATATTAATAGTGGAGGATGATTACTCCTTAAATAATGGAATAGCTTTAGCTCTAAAGCAAGAGGAATATGCATTCTTTCAGAGTTATAATCTAGAAGAAGGATTATTACAATTAGAAGAGCAGACGTTTGACCTAATTATATTAGATGTAAATTTACCAGATGGAAATGGGTATAGCCTTTTACAAAAAGTTCGAAAAAATAGCAACGTGCCTGTGCTTATATTGACAGCCAATGATATGGAAATGGATGAAGTTCTAGGGTTTGAATATGGTGCAAATGATTATGTCACGAAACCATTTAGTCTCATGGTATTACGTGCTAGAATACATAATCTATTACATAATATAGTAAAAAATCAGGATATATTCCATAGAAATAATTTATTGTTTGATTTCCCTAATATGATATTTAAAAAAGATAATACAGAAATTATATTAAGTAAAACAGAACAAAAGTTACTATTTTTATTAGTATCTAACACAGGACGAACATTAACAAGAGAAGTACTAATGGACAAGATATGGTCTGATGGAGCTAACTTTGTCGATGAAAATGCATTATCGGTGACAGTAAAGCGACTAAGAGATAAAATCGAGGACAACGCCTCAAAGCCAATCTATATTCAAACAGTATATGGTATTGGCTATACATGGAGGGATTAGTTATGTTTGGAGCAAAAAGAACATTTCAGAGATTAAATTCCATGATTGATAATGCAATGAATGGCTCTTTTATAGAATCTGACTATGATGAAACCGAGTTATCTAAACTAGAGGTTAAGTGGAAAAGATATATTTCTTCTTCTATTTTATCAAAGAAGAAAATTGAAAAAGAGAGAGAGAATATAAAGAGCTTTGTATCAGATATATCTCATCAGACTAAGACACCTTTATCAAATATCATTTTGTATTCACAGATGCTTGAGGAAAGTACCATGACAAAAGAAGACAAAGAACTTGTACGTGAAATAAGTAAACAATCGGATAAGCTAAATTTTTTAATTCAAAATTTAGTGAAAATATCTCGCCTCGAATCAGAGACCATGAAGATTATTCCCATAAGGCAAGAAATAAAGCCCTTGATATCCTCTATTGTGTCAGCAGTTGATACAAAATTAAAGGCAAAGAATATAACTCTTGAATTACCAGAAGAAAGAGAGACTGGGGTATTTGCCTGTTATGATAAAAAATGGACAGAAGAAGCAATATTTAACATTCTAGATAATGCAATCAAGTATTCAAGAGTTAATACAACCATTAAAATAATGATTTCAGATTATGACTTATTTACAGGAATCTTAATCAGAGATCAAGGTTGTGGAATTGCAAAAGATGAAATCAATGAGATATTTAAAAGGTTCTACCGAAGTAACCGTGCCCAAGAAAAAGAAGGAATTGGGTTAGGGTTATATCTTGCAAGAAATATTATATCTAAGCAACATGGATACATTGATGTGAAATCAGAGGTAATGGTAGGCTCAACTTTCGAAATATACCTTCCAAAATAAAAAAATTACATAAGGCAAATGATCAAATCTTTCAAAACTGTTATATTCTAGAAAGGCCATGGAAAGATTGCTGTGTTATTGTTGTATTACAAAATGATATCAACTAAATATAACATAAGCATGAAAAATGAAATAGAAAGGGTCAGTACATAGTAGTTAACTCTATTAGTTAGAACGAACCACTTTTATATGATGTACTTAATGTGGTTAGTCAAGGGAGTTTAGCAGATGTGCTATGTTAACGGGGATAAAGATGAGTATATTAAAAGCAATGAACTTAAAAAAGTATTATGGCTCTGGAGTAAAGCAAGTGAAGGCATTGGATGAAATTGATTTAGCTATCGAAGAAGGTGAATTTGTTGCGGTTGTTGGAACATCTGGTAGTGGAAAATCTACCTTGCTTCATATGTTAGGTGGGCTTGATTATCCAACAGAAGGTAAGGTCTACGTAGATGATCAGGATATTTTCAATTTAAAAGATGAAGCGTTAACAATTTTTCGTAGAAGAAAAATTGGTTTTATCTTTCAAAGTTTTAATTTGATCCCTGTCCTTAATGTATACGAGAATATCGTATTACCAATTCAATTAGATGGTAATACGATTGATCAGGAATATGTAGATGAGGTTATTGAGATATTAGGGTTGTCAGAGAAGAAAGAGAGTCTTCCTAGCGAATTATCTGGAGGGCAGCAACAAAGAGTTGCAATTGCAAGAGCATTAGCTTCAAAGCCAGCTATCATCTTAGCAGATGAGCCAACTGGTAATCTTGATAGTAGGACCAGCCATGATGTTATCAGCTTGTTAAAAATAACGAGTGAGAAATTCGGTCAGACAATTGTAATGATAACACATAATGAAAGTATAGCATCTTTAGCTGATCGTGTAATTCAGATTGAGGATGGAAGAATTGTCAATTATGTAAGGAAAACAAACAATCTTTTAAGCAATATTATAAGAGCAGAAGATAGGAAAGCTGGTGAGAAGGTTGATTAAAGTTTCCAATCAAAAAACCATTCACATGCTTTCTAGACGATTTTTACGAAAAGATGATAGAAGAAATTTAATTGCAATATTAGCAATAGCATTAACAGCGCTTCTATTTACAAGTTTAGTTACTATTAGTGCAACAATTCAAAAATCAATGAAACAATCAGAGATTAGAATCAATGGTACTTCTCATGCATACGCGAAGAATCTATCAGAGAATGAATATAAAGTATTAGAAAAAGATAAAGAAATAAAAAGTATTTCCTATAATGTTTTTCTTTCAATTGCGTGGAATAAAGAACTGACAAATATTCAATCCGAGATTCGTTATGCAGAAGATGAAAACGCTAAGAGTTTTGGGTGTTACCCTAAAGTAGGTCGTATGCCAAATAGTGAAAATGAACTAGCGACGAGTACAATTGTCTTGGATGCTTTAGGAATAAAACATAGATTGGGTGAACACATCACATTGGAACTTTCTATAAATGGGGTTACGCAAAGGAAAAGTTATATTCTGTCAGGATATTGGAAAGGCGATAAAGTAGCAACTGCCCAAGAAATATGGGTATCTAAGCAGTATTGCAATAGGGTAGCACCTGTGATAACTGGGGAGACAATTGAAGAGGGGAATGATCCACCGGTTTACTGTTGTTCTATAAACTTTAAAAATCAATATAATATTGATCAAAAGGTAGATGCACTTATAAAACGCTGTGGATTTAATCCTAAAAAAATTAATATTTCAACCAATTCTGTTTATGCGGATGCAAAAATAGATAAAAATATTGCGTTTATGTTTATACTTGTAATTACCATTATTTTAGTTTCTGGTTATTTGATTATCTACAATATTTTTTATATATCTGTAAATAAAGACATTAAATTTTATGGGTTATTAAAAACAATTGGGACTACAAGTAGACAACTAAAGAGGATGGTAAGAAAACAAGCCTTTGTGTTAGCTAGCATAGGAATTCCACTAGGACTATTGTTAGGTTATCTTACTGGATGGATTCTGACACCGTTTGTGATGAAGTATATGGGGAACGTACGAACAATTGCTATGTCCTTTCATCCATTTATTTTTATTTTCTCAGCAGTTTTTACTTTACTTACGGTTTACTTAAGCTGTTTTCAACCATGTTTTCTTGTAGCGAGATTATCGCCACAGGAAGCAGTTAAGTATGTGGATAGTAGTGAATCGTTTAAAAGGAAAAAGAAAAAATCATATAAAGTTACTCCATTTCATATGGCATTTGAAAATGTGAAAAGAGCGAGGAAGAAAGCTATAATCGTTATAGCATCACTTTCATTATCGTTAATTATCCTAAATGGGATATACAAAATAATTACAGGATTTAATGTAGACTTGTATCTGAGTCCAATGATATCAAGTGATTTTGAAGTTCGGGATAAAAGTATGGGATTCTTTGGAAAATATGCGAATATTGAAGGGGTCACTAATGCGTTTTTAAATCAAATAAAGGACAAAAAAGAAGTGAATAAGGTTGGAAAGATATATGCTAAGAAATCCATACAAGAATTAGAGGGAAATGAATATTACCGCATTAAGAAGCATATAGACGACGATTGGAATATTTACACAAAGCCACAGAAGAAAGAATTATCCAACAACTTAAGCAATAAAAATTCCAAAAGTCTGATTTATGGGATAAATGCATATGCATTTCATAAATTAGAGGTCCAAAAAGGAAATATAGATTGGAAGAAGTTTCAAAGTGGTGATTATGTTATTGTTGAAGAAGTAAAAATTGGTTGTGATCATATCCCTTGCTATAAAAAGGGTGATCGTATAACTCTAAATTTTGGTGGAGGAAAATCCAAAACATATAAGGTTATGGCTATTGGTGAGCTTCCCTATACTATTTCTTACCCCTATGTTCTTTCTATATTGACACAGTCTTTCTACTTGCCAGAGCAGGAATATCAAAAGCAATATGGAGATAAACAGCCAATGACAGTCATTCTAGATGTAAAGGATTCTTCGCTAAGGAAGATGACAAGTTGGATGAAGACGTATTGCAAGAAGGTAGAGCCAAACCTTATATTTACATCAAAACAAATGTACCTTACGGAATTTAATCAATCGCTTAAGACTGTTGTTATGGTTGGTGGAACATTAATTATAATATTAGGCATTATAGGTATTCTTAATTTTATAAATACGATAGCAACCTCTATCTTAGCAAGGAAGCAGGAATTTGCAATGTTAGAGGCGGTTGGAATGACAAAGAAACAATTAAAGAGAATGCTTAACTTTGAAGGAATTTTATATGGTACCATCAGCACATTTTTTGCCATAACAGTTGGTGTGCCTATTACTAAT
Organism: Anaeromicropila herbilytica; assembly: GCF_016591975.1. Taxonomy (GTDB): domain Bacteria; phylum Bacillota; class Clostridia; order Lachnospirales; family Lachnospiraceae; genus Anaeromicropila; species Anaeromicropila herbilytica. The sequence continues at coordinate 128,179 of NZ_AP024169.1, forward strand.
CTGATTGTAAAGGCAGTGGTAGAAGATAGTTGGTATTATGAATGGAGATTTACAGTTATGCCAATTATTATATGCTTTCCATTCCTTTTACTAGTTACCTATATTATTCCAAACATTTGTTATAAAAAACTAGCTAAGGATAGTATTGTGGAGCGATTTAAGCTAGAAGATTAATTTTTATAAAACATGGAAAAAAAGATAAAAGATACAAGACTATGTTAAGCTTATTAGGTAAAAAAATATAAAAAATACTGTCTCACCCTTGTGGTGGACAGTATTTTTTTGCTCTGCATTCAATTAGAGTTACTCAACCTTCAACTGTTTCTTTTTCTCAAGATAAGCAATCCATTTCATGAATTCTACCTTAATAAATCCTCCAACAGGAACTGCAAGTAACATACCAAATAATCCACCAACTGCGCTACCTACAATCAGAAAGATAATAACTAATAGAGGATGAATCTTAATACTACTACTTAATAATTTTGGACCTACAATATTGGCATCAATATTTTGAACAATAAATAATGCAATAATAGAAACAAGTAGTACTTGGTATTCACCATTCATAAGACATACAATAATGGTAAGACCGTAGGCCACGAATCCACCAAGATAAGGAATCAGATTGGCAAGACCAGTAAGGATACCGATTAATATTGCGAACTTGGTACCAGTTAGCATTAAAGTAAAACTAACAGCGACCATCATAAAACCAACATCGGAAAGTTGACCTTTTAGGTAACCTGAGAATACTGTATCTAGGTCATTTAATAACTCATGGATCTTAGTATTTACACGTTTATTAAGGAGCGCATTGCTTACACGATTTATAAAACCAAGTATTAATTCTTTATCCAGCATAAAATAGATTCCTATAATGATACCAAATACTAAGGTAGTTAAGTAATCTGATATATTGCTAAAAGATAAAGCAACACCATTTAATACATTAATGATAGTGCTAAAGAATGTATTAGAAGCTAATTTAACATAAGAGGATATTTGCGTTGATTCAATATTTAGTGAAGATAGTTTGTTCATAATATCAGAATATAGATTCTTTGAGCTATCAACTATTTTGTTAAGTGCAATAATAAAGTCATCAAAGTTTGCAACTTGAAGTTGCTTTGTAATACTTGATACAACAAGTGATACAAGAATAGTAAGGAATATTATTATGAATAAAAAGGTACATACTACACTAAGTGTTCGAACTTTTTTCTTGATAAATTTCACTTTATGAAATTGTCTTTCAAAAAATGCCACCACAGGATCAAGTAAATAGGCAATTACAAAACCAATAACGACTGGTTTTAATACTACCAAGATCCAATGTATCGTACCTGATATGTAATCAACAATATCATTCAGATTATTTAGGATTCTGAAAGAACCAAATATGAAGAAAGCAGTAATGATTACGTAAATAGAAATTTTAGCGTATTTTTTATCAATTAACTGTGAGATTTTCAAATCATATATCCTCCGTTTTTTAGTATTTTTTATAACGATTCAGTAGTGTTATGAATGCAGTTTATAAGAAAGCCATAACCGAATCGTTATATATTTTCTATAGTATATCCTATGATTTAAATGCAATCAATAAGGAAAGTTATAATATGATAAATTGTTGTAGTGGCAAAGCATAGAAGTATGCCAATTCCAGTAGGGATAAGAACAGAGAAAATTGTCCACTTGATACTCTTCGTCTCTTTTTTTATAGTTAATAAGGTAGTTGCACATGGCCAATGAAATAAACTAAATAACATCATATTTAATGCAGTAAGAGGAGTCCAACTGTGTGCAAGTAATACTTCTCTGAGAGAATCAATACTATCGAAGGTAAGAATAGAACCAGTAGAGAGATAAGCCATTAGTAAGATAGGAAGCACAATCTCATTAGCAGGTAAACCAAGAATGAAAGCCATAAGAATATATCCATCTAATCCAATCAGGCCAGCAAATGGGTCGAAAAATGCAGCAAGGTGAGCAAGAATGCTAAGATCACCTATATAGAGATTCGCAAGAATCCAAGTAAAGGCCCCAGCAGGAGCAGCAATAAGAGCTGCACGAATTAGGACAAAGATTGTACGGTCAATCATGGAGGTATATAAAAGTCTTCCTATCTTTGGAATCCTGTAGGGTGGAAGTTCCAAAGTAAAAGTTGAAGGTACACCTTTTAGAATGGTCTTAGATAATAGGTAAGATACCATTAAGGTGATTGCAATACCTATGATAACTAAGCCAGTCACAGCTAGGGTTGGAAGAATTCCATATTTATTGCCACCAAAGGAAGCAAGGAATACAGTAGATATTGCAATTAAAGTCGGAAATCTTCCGTTACACGGAACAAAGTTATTGGTCATAATAGCAATTAAACGCTCTCTTGGGGATTCTATAATTCTACAAGATACGATTCCAGCAGCATTGCATCCGAATCCCATACACATTGTAAGGCATTGCTTTCCATGTGCACATGCTTTCTTAAACATATGATCCATATTAAAGGCAACCCTAGGCAAAAAACCCAGATCTTCTAATATTGTAAAGATGGGAAAGAAAATAGCCATAGGAGGAAGCATGACAGAAACCACCCATGCTAATGTCTTATATAGTCCTAGTACCAGAACACCATGAAGCCATTCAGGTGCATGTAGATTATGAAAAAGAATTGTTAATTTACCTTCAATTCCAAATAGAATATTTGATAAAAATGCAGATGGAATATTAGCACCAACGATGGTAATCCAGAAGATGAGAGCCAATGTAAGTAACATTATTGGAATGCCAAAGATTCTGGAGGTAATAATATTATCAATTCTACGATCACGTGATATTTTATCCGTTGATTGATGAATATAGCTTGCTTTTAGATTCTCAGCTTTATGGTAGATTTCCTCTGCAATGCGCTCACGTATTTTTTTCTTATCTTCAAGAGAGATGGATAAGTCGTTAGCTTTTATCAATAGCTCTTTTTCGTCTGAGGTTGCATTATAAAGGAGATTATCAATTAATTTGGAATCACCGTCAAGTGCTCTCAACGAAAGCCATCGAAGGTTCTTATTACTGCTACCTGGGGTCATGGATTCTGTGAATAGCCGTTGAAGTAAATCGACTTTCTCTTCAATTGCATTACTATATCTTAATTCTTTGACTTGTGGAATTTTACTTCCGGTAATAACTTGATATACAGCCTCTCTTAGCTCGTTAATTCCCATACCGCTTCTTGCAGCACATAATACAACAGGAACACCAAGCTCCGATGCAATTCCTTTCGCATCTATTTGAATCTTTTTCTTCTTAGCTTCGTCAATTAAGTTAATGCATAGTACAATATTATTGGTAAGCTCCATAATCTGGTATACGAGATTGAGATTGCGTTCCATACAGGTTGCATCCGTAACTACAATTACAGCGTCTGCATTACCAAATAGGAGAAAATCTCTTGCAACTTCTTCTTCCACGGAGGAAGGAAACAGTGAATATGTACCTGGTAAATCAACTAAAATGTGTTCTATCCCATGGTAAGAATATTCGCCTCTAGCATTAACTACGGTTTTGCCAGGCCAGTTCCCAGTGTGCTGGTGAAGGCCTGTTAAGGCATTAAAGACTGTGCTCTTTCCAGTGTTTGGATTGCCTGCGAGTGCAATGACGGATTGATTCTTGGTTTTTTCTACATTAAAAGTATCAATAAAGGCATTACTTTTCATAGACTCATGTGTTAATCCCATTTATACACCTCCTTAATTAATAAACTATTTTATTCTATTCTAACTACATTCATCCGTTACCTTTTGTGCATACATAAGAAAAAAGTAGAACCATCAAAATATAAGAATGAATTCTTAACCGAATTCATTCTTATATTTTGAGTATTTCGCACCCTTTCACGAGAGCCATATTGATGAATTACTTTATTTCTATTCTTCAACAAATATTAAGGATGCTTCTTCTTTTCTTAATGCAATCATTGCTCCTCTAATATTATAAACAGTTGGGTCTCCAGAAGGTCCTTTTCGTACAACTTCAACTTTAGCACCTTTTGTTAATCCAAGAGCTAGCATTCTTTCTCTTAACATTTCGGTAGATAATAATTCATGTATTGTAACGTAGTTACCTACTGATACATCATTTAACTTTAACATGGTAACCTCCAATCTCGGGATGTAGATTTCTTAAAATACAAGGCTTTAGTCCTTATAATTATAAAGAATGTTTTATAAAATTGCTTCGTTACTTCTAATGTTCACATATATTTTGTGAGACTATTTAAACTAGACTAATTATATAATATGAAGGAAGCGTAACTTACGTTCCAAATATGAATAACAGGCTTGTTAAATGATATAGAAAGAGGTTATAATATAACATAATAACAAAGATGGAGGCTCTTATGGAACAGATACCAAAGCGTTTTATAGATAAGCTGATCTTCGACTTAAAGTACATAGAATCATCACGAATACCATCGTTAGAAAAGATTATTTTATTCGGTAGTGTTGCTACTGGAAAGATTAAAATAAATAGTGATATTGATCTATTGATTGTTACAAAGGAAATGATTCAAGACAGAATCATAAAAGCTAGAATTCGAGAAGAATTAAGCGAACCAATCAATGCTGTAACTACGGATGTAGTATTCTATATCAAGGAATCTTATGAGACATCCATGGATTTATTTACAAGACAGCTCAGAGAACATGGAATTATATTATGGGAGGAGGGCAATTATAGTGAAATTGGAAAACAATTATTATGCGATAGCATATAATGATCTAAAATATGCAGAAGCTGGTATGACAACAGGATATTATAATAATGTTGCATCAGGCTGCCAGCAGGTTGTAGAGAAATTTCTTAAATTCATTCTAGAAAATTACTGTATTAAAAATGGTGACATTGAGATTATGCGATCTCATAAGCTAAAAACGTTAGCAAAAGGTGTAATGAATGAGATAGATGGTGTGAATATTAACTTGGATGATATGTCTTATTTGACGGATTATTACTATGATGCAAGGTATCCCGGGGTTGATTATACAATCGTTACAGAAGAAGAAGCGACACGTTGTATCGAGATTGCTCGAACGATATTAGAAATAACAAATTCCATTATAAAAAGGTTGGAAAAAGAGAAGCAATAGCAAAACATACTAAAACTTTGTAAAAAAGTAACAATAAAAACGAAAATCATGTTGTATAAATATACATTTTGCATGAATATTTTGATATTTTTTATTATATTAGAAAATAATTCATAAAAACATATAGTTTTAATAGGGAATTGTGTGCATATTTATATATACAACTTTGCTATCTACGATAAGTTGTCTGATAATTTATTTGACAAAGCTTGGAATCTCATGATATAGTAGAATGAGTGCAATAGAATGAGGTGAAGATTATGATGAAGCAAACAGATGTAAACAGGGTTCGTAAGGCCGTAGTTAGTCATGTAGGTAGTAAAGTCAAAATTAGAGCTAATAAAGGAAGGCACAAAATTGATATTACGGAGGGTGTTATTTCGGAAACTTATCCAAGCATATTTCTCGTAAAAGTAGAAGATGAGATTGAGAATACATTTCAGATGGTATCCTATAGTTATACCGATGTATTAACAAGAGATGTCCAGTTAACACTTTGTAGTGAATAATTAGTAAATAATTTATTAGATAATAACAATGATATAAAGCTGATATAATACAAATAAAAACTCTTCTTATTATATAAAAGTTATATAATAAGAAGAGTTTTTTATCGTGGAAAAGAATTATTTATAACTATTATTTAAAACGATAGAATAAAAATTACCCCTTGTGAATATATTTTGATATAAGACAAGGAGGGATTATTTGTGGAGCTCATCAAGAAGAATATTCATATGAATAAATTAAAATGTAAAAGTAGTGTGCAACTCACACTAGATGATGATTTTAATGTTCCAGATGTCAAACCGGATATTGATAAAATAGTAAAAGAACAAGGCGAAATAAAGATTAATGAAGTGAAAGCAATGAATGGTAAAGTCTTAGTGAAAGGTTCACTACACTTCCACATCCTTTATATTAGCGATGATAGAAATATATCAATACATAATATGGTAGGTGAGATTCCATTTGAAGAAGTCATCAATATGGATGATATTAATCAGGACGATAACGTTTCTGTAAAATGGGAATTAGAAGATCTTACTACTAGCCTTATTAATTCGAGAAAAATTAGCGTAAGATCTATCGTAAGTCTTAATTTCTGTGTAGAAGATATCTATGACGAAGAGACTGCGGTATCCGTTGATGGTGAAGAAGAAGTAGAATCAAAGAATAAGATAATTGATATTACTCAGATTGCCATTAATAAGAAAGACACCCACCGAATTAAAGACGAGATTACGATTCCATCTAATAAGCCAAACATGTTTGAAATTCTATATAGTGAAGCGCGTTTAGAGAATATGGATCATAGGATATTGGATAATAAGATCAGTTTAAAAGGTGAAGTCGCATTCTTCATATTGTATTCAAGTGAAGAGGAAGATCACCAGATACAGTATCTTGACTTGGAACTTCCATTCAGTGGAGTTATTGATTGTTCTGGAGCTAGTGAAGATATGGTGGACGATATTGATATTAGCATTCTCTCTAAGGATCTGGAGATCAAGCCAGACTCAGACGGAGAAGAGAGAGTGATTGATGTTGAGGTAGTCCTCGATCTAGATATTAAGGCATATGAAGAAGAACAGTTAGAGATTCTAAGTGATGTGTATTCAACACAGAAAGAATTAACACCAACGGTAAGAGATGCTTTTTATGAGAATCTAGTTGTTAAGAACAATAGTAAGGCAAGAGTCTCAGACCGTATAAAACTTGATAATAACCAAGCTCGTATTCTACAAATATGCCATAGTAGCGCAACAGCTAAAATTGATGAGATGGAATATGTGCAGAATGGAATTGCAGTTGATGGTGTACTGTATATTCAGATGTTATATATTACGGATGATGATAACAAACCACTTGGTTCATTAAAAGGAGTAATACCATTTTCACAAACGATTGAAGCAAAAGAAATCAATGAAAATAGTATATATAATATTAAACCAAGTGTAGAACAATTAAGTGTAATCATGTTGGATAGTGAAGAAGTAGAGGTGAAAGCTTCTGTTAATCTCAATACTTTGGTATTTGACAAAATTAAAGAACCAATTATAACAGATGTTGTAGTAGCAGATATTGATGTGGATAAATTGCAAGAGATCCCAAGTATTGTAGGCTATATTGTGAAACCTGGGGATAGTTTGTGGAATATTGCAAAAAAATATTATACAACTGTGGATAATATAAAAGAAGTAAATGAGTTAGAACATGATACAATCAAAACAGGAGATAAGATCTTAATTATTAAAAAAGTAGATATTGCATTCAGTTAAATTCAGTATAAATACATTTGAATTATAATGAAGTTATACATAATAAAATCAACTAAGCATATATAAAATGTCTTAGTTGATTTTATTTTTTGTATCAATATTAGAGTTATTTAAATAAGCCGCTTACTATGCTTCTGAGTTGGATGAATCTTCCGATGTAGTAGTTGAAGATTTCTCCCACTCATCAAATTTTTTCATAGTTGCGTCATATGTATCCTTACATATGGAAGGAAGTTCACCACCCCATGCTTTTTTCGCAGCAGCAAACCCTTTTTCTACAGCGTCACGCATCTCGGATACTTTAGATGGGTCTCCACCAGTTAGAGCTTTGGCGAAAGATAAAAGGCGATCTGATGTTTGTTCAACACCCCAGTAACCATTTTCTGAAATATCATCTTGCGCTTGTTTTGCAACATCTTCATCAACGGTGTAATCACCTTTTCTTAAGAATTCGTAGATATCAGTGGATTCATCAAATTTCTTTCCTTGTTTTAAAAGCATTTTCTCAACGAGACTGCGAAGTTGACTTGTTCGTCTATCTGCTTCAGCCTTTAATTTCTCAATAGTAGTAGTATCCCTCTTATATAGACTTGTGGAGTCGTTGTTGTTAGTGCCTTTTTTGGTAGGTTCATATACAGCAGCAGTACTAGCTGTATTGGAAGTAGTTACTGATGCTTTGTCATTTTGTGATCCTTTTACTGTTTCTTTTGAATTATTCTTTGAATAACTTACCGTATTACTTGTAACTCCATTTACACTCATGTTTTAAACCTCCTTGAATTGAGTAATATAAGTAATGTAACTTATTAATTGCTTATACTATATATCGGATAGGGAATAATGTAAATTAAGAGCAGTTATAGAAAATCATGAAAAATATGTTATTGCATTTCTTATGTACTGTGTGTATAATGTACAGTATACAAGATACAATGCCTCTGTACAATCAAAAGACAACAGATGGCAGCAAAGGTGGAACGATGAATCATATAAAATTAAAGGCATTCGCTAAAATTAATTTAGGTCTTGATGTAATAGGAAAACGTGAAGATGGTTATCATGAAGTCCGTATGATTATGCAGACAGTTAATTTATATGATAAGATATCTTTAAGTAAGACACAGTCAAATGAGATTACATTAAAGACAAATCTACACTATTTACCTACGAATGAGAATAATTTAGTATATAAAGCTGCAAAAATGTTGTTAGATGAATTTGAGATTAACCAAGGTGTGTTTATCAACCTTGAGAAGAAGATTCCAGTAGCTGCAGGAATGGCAGGTGGAAGTGCGGATGCTGCCACAACTATGGTTGGAATTAATAAGCTTTTTGACCTTTCCTTATCCAAAAAAGATCTAATGGATAGGGCAGTAAAACTAGGAGCAGATGTACCTTATTGTCTTCTTAGAGGAACAGCTTTGTCAGAAGGAATTGGTGAAGTGTTAACTCCATTACCTGCAATGCCAAAGTGTCATGTGCTGATAGCAAAACCAGGGATTAATGTATCTACTAAATTTGTTTATGACAACCTGAATATAGAAAGAATAGAGAAGCATCCAGATATTGATGGAATGATACAGGCGATAAAAGATCAGGATCTATACCAAGTTACAAGTAAATTAAGTAATGTACTTGAGACAGTTACAATCAAAGAATATCCTGTAATTAACGAGATTAAAAAGCAAATGATAGAGATGGGAGCATTAAATTCTATCATGAGTGGTAGTGGTCCAACGGTATTTGGTATCTTTGATAATTATAATAAAGCAAGTAAAGCATTTTATAAATTAAAAACAAGTGAATTAGCCAAAAACGTTCATTTAGCTAGTTTATATAATAGGATGGATCAGTAAACTAAAAAGGAAATCTTGTTAACATAAATAGGGGGATTCAGACAATGGAAGATAAGTTAAAAGTAACCTTAAATGAATACTTACCATTACGAGATATCGTATTCAATACATTAAGGCAAGCGATACTAAAAGGAGAGCTAGAACCAGGCGAAAGACTAATGGAGATTCAATTAGCTGATCGTCTAGGTGTTAGCCGTACACCGATTCGAGAAGCAATTCGTAAGTTAGAACTTGAAGGTCTAGTTGTTATGATACCAAGAAAAGGTGCTGAAGTAGCAAGAATTACAGAAAAAGATCTGAATGATGTTCTTGAAGTAAGATGTTCATTAGAAGAATTAGCTGTAGAATTAGCTTGTGAAAAGATAACGAAGGAAGAATTAGAAGCTTTAAGGAAGTCTATGGATGATTTTAAGGCTGCAATTCATGAAAAAGATGTAACAATCAGTGCTGAAAAAGATGTGACTTTTCATGATATTATTTTCCAGGCAACAAGAAATGACCGTTTAATACAGATACTAAATAACTTAAGAGAACAGATGTATCGTTACCGTGTGGAATATCTAAAAGATCTTGAAAGCCATGCAATCTTAGTAAATGAGCATCAAGAAATATATGATAGTATAGAGAAAAAAGATGTAGAGAAGGCAAAAGAGAGTATAAAGAAGCATATCTACAATCAGGTTGTTGGTGTTAGTAAAACAATTAAATATGAGCGTTAGTTTTCACTTTATTTATGGAGTCCTCATAAGCGATTATGGGGGCTCTTTTTTGCTGTAAAAGAGTGCGTGTGAAGTCCCCAGGGTAGGTTGACGAGAATATGGCAGTATGCAGATACGGGGAGCGGTTTCGGTTAAAGGAGTATAAGAAGTTCTAAATAGAGTGTAATCACTGAAAGCATGATAAGAATGAGATAACTCGCACAAGACGCTCAGACAGATCTCATTCTTATCATTGGCGTGATTACAATCTATTAAGAACTTCTAATACTCTTTAAGACGAAATCGCTCCCCGTATCTGCATACTGCCATATTCAGGCGAAGGTTTTGAAGGGGACTTTTAAGTACTGTGTATAAAGTTTTAGAGTCAAAAGAGGGATATTCTGTTTAAAGCTATTTTAGTTATTTAAAAAAAGTAATTATCAGTTTAGACCATTTAAAGCTAGAAGAGAAAATCTGCATAAAGTTGTGAATTAAAAATAAAGGAAAAAAGGTTTTATGTATAAAGCTATTTAAAACCAAAAGAAAAAAATCCACATTAATAGCAGATTATAAATTAGATACGAAAATAGTGATATTCTCCATAAACTTGTATTTAGAAATTGAAAACCAAAATAGGGATTTCTTGCATAAAAGAAGAAAGATACGTTTATAATAACCTCGTTAATTGAATGAAGACTTATGAGTGTTTTGTTATATAAATGGGCCAAACATTGCTCTTGCGTTTTTTATGTGTATTACGTGAGTTTTAAAAAGAATATAGCAAATTCATTTTAAATAACTAAAATATTATTTTTTAATTATTAGTAGAAATTATGATAGAAAGGAAAGGTGATAGAACATGGATATCTTACATGATCAGGATAATATGGTAACTGCCAAAATCTCAACCAACCTTAAGGAGAATATTGATATTCTAGAAGCATTATTTGTAGAGTGTTCGGATGTGATTAAGAGAACTCTGGTGATTGGAAATTACAATAAAGTACAGATCTATATGATTTATATTGATGGTATGGTTAATAAGGAATTACTTGAGGAAGATACGATAAAGAACTTGATTTTCAAGATGGATGATCTTCCTAGTGATAATCAATATGAATATATTAAGGAAAAGGGGTTAAGAACTGCTGATATTGGCGAATTATTGACAATGCAGAATATTACTCAAACTATATTAAGTGGCGATACGGTCTTACTAATTGATGGCTATGATAAAGCAATTAAGATTGCAAGTAGATTCTATCCAAATCGTGGTGTCCCTGAGACTAAGACAGAGGTAGTTGTTAGAGGTTCAAAGGAAAGCTTTAGTGAAGTACTTATAATAAATCGAAGTCTGATTCGAAGAAGAATAAGGGATACAAAGTTAAAAGTTAAGCCAATTCAAGTCGGAGTTCGTAGTAAAACCGATATATCAATTATGTATATAGAAGACCTTGTCCAAGAAGGTTTGGTAGATGAAATTGTTAATAAGATCAATGATTATGTTATTGATGGAATCTTTGATAGTGGTATGCTTGAGCAATTAACGGAATCTTCTTGGTATTCGCCATTTCCTCAGGTTCAATCTACTGAGAGACCGGATAAAGCAGCATCTGCTATATTAGAAGGTCGCGTTGTGGTGATGGTGGATTGTTCACCTATGGTATTACTGTTTCCAACTACGATTGTCTCTTTTTTTCAAGCATCGGATGATTATTATAATCGTTGGGAATTAGCTAGTATTACAAGAATACTACGTTATATAGCAGCATTCTTTGCAATTGCATTGCCGGCATTTTATATTTCGGTAATTAACTTTCAGCCAGAGATTATCCCTACACCGTTAACACTATCGCTTGCTGCGGCAAGAGATGGGGTGCCGTTTTCTGTTGTTATAGAAGTAATCGTTATGGAAGTAGCATTTGAGCTAATAAGTGAAGCGGGCATACGGCTTCCTGGCCCAATGGGAAGTACGGTTGGAATTGTTGGAGGCCTAATTATAGGTAATTCTGCTGTAGCTGCTAATCTAGTAAGCCCAATTATAGTTATTATTGTTGCGTTAACAGCGATATGTTCCTTTACAATACCAAATGAAGCGTTTGCACAAGCATTTCGATTAAATCGATATCTTCTTATTATATTATCCGCTTTTTTAGGTTTTTACGGATTCTTATTAGGAATTATGATTATTGTGACACATTTAGCAGGACTTAAGAGCTTTGGAATACCATATTTGATTCCATTTGCTGTTTGTGAAGTGGATAAGAATAGTGAAACCAGAGATTCCATCTTACGTTTTCCAACCTTTGCTTTAAAGGAAAGGCCTGCTTATGCAAATCAAAAACAAAAGATTAAATTGAGAAAAAAGAATAAATAAAGAAAAAAGAATAAATAAAGAAAAGTCACAGGGATATGTGATAGTTAAAGGAATCAAAAAAGGAAAGTAGGTGTAGAATATTTGGTTATTGAGGATAATAACAAGATTTCTTTGAAACAATCTAGAAAAATGCTTGTTTTTGATCTCTTTAGCATACCGGGTCTTATCGTTCCCTATTTGGCAGCAAATACAGCTGGAAGGGATGGTATTCTAACAATTATTATAGGGACTGTATTTGCAATACTTTATGCAATTATAATCCTGAGGTTGAGCAGTTGCATTCAAGGAGGGTTTATTGAATACTCCCAAAGAAGTGTAGGTAAAATTTTAACAGCATTTTTTTATTTGTTTTATTTGGTGAAATTATTTGCAACGCTTGTCTTTTCCGTTGCTTTCATGGGAAGTATCATTCGAGATACTTTTTTAGTAGATACTAATTTTAATATAATTATTGCAATTTTATTGTTAACTTGCTCGTACACAGCATTTCGAGGAGTGGAAGTAAGAGCAAGGGTCATTGAGTTCTTATATTATATTGTTTTAGTGCCTATTATTATCTTATTGTTACTGGGAATCAAAGGAATAGATATTAATAACTTAGCTCCAATAATAACTTCAAGTGGAACAAATATTATTGCAGGTAGTTATTATGTACTGCTTGCGTATTCAGCAATTGATTTATTTATCATAATACCAGCGTTTCTTTGCAAGCCAACTAAGGCTAAAATTAAATTTAATTGGTCAATTGGATTTATTGGGCTTTTCAATCTCTTATTATTCTGCGTTACAGTTGGTAATCTCGGAGTAGTTGGAACTACTAAGAAATTATGGGCGACTGTAACTGTTATGCAGATGATTAAAATGCCAGGTGGAATGATTAAGAGGCAAGATGGTATCATGTTATCGTTATGGTTACTTGCTGCTTTTACTTTTATAAGCATGTTAATCTTTTATTTATCATACCTAACAAATAAAGTTCTTGGTCGAAAGGATTATCAGTACTTTATTTTACCTTTTGTTGTAATTGCCTTTTTAGTTACACTAATTAAAATAGATATAACCACTCTTTTTGAGTATTATGGGAAATATATGGCCTATATAGGATTTCCACAATCCATTCTAATTCCTGTCATTATAGTATCAATTGGTAAATTAAGAAAGATTAAGGGAGTAGAGGAGGAGAAAGAAGATGAATAGAGAACATATGAAATGTCTTAGAAAGAAAATCCTTTGTTGTTTCTTCTTTCTGCTTTTTTTCTCATTCCTATTTACTGGATGCAGTGATATGGTAGAAATAGAAGATAGGGACTTTGTACAGGCACTAGGAATTGCAGTGAGTCAAGGTGAATTGAAGGTTAGTTATGGGCTTCCTGATGTCTCGGCACTTACAGGACAGCCCGCAATGAAGGGTGATAAATTATTCGTTAGTTTCAGTGGAAAGAATTTTAATGATATTGAAGAACAGTACGGATATAATTCAGAGAAGAAACTAGATTATAATCACTTGCAAGCTATTATATTTGAAGCTTCTGCAATACAGAATCCACAATATATGAAAAATGTATTGCTCTATATAGAAGAGAATTATGATATTGCTAGGAATACAAAAGCTTTTGTTACAACAAGTCTAGTTGAAGATGTTTTAAAACTAGATGAAACAATGAGCGGAAGCGTAGGAGATTATTTAGAGAGTTATTATAAGAATAATCGGAGTAAACATCTAAAAGAGGAGTGTACCATAGGAGATTTGATTACGGCTATGAATAATAAGGATCAAGTAATTCATATTCCTATACTAACAATTCAGAATAAGCGTTTTAAAGTAGATGGTATTGGTATCTTTGATGGGGAGACTTGTGAATGCAAAGAGTATATGAGTGAAGAAGAAAGTAAGTATTTATATTTAGCGGATGGTAAAGTTAAAGAGATAAGTGTTGCATTAGCCGATGGTTATGCGATTCGTATTAATGATGTAAAAACAAAATATACTTATTCATTAAAGAATAATATACCTTACATCCATCTTGACTTAAATGGTGAGGCAAAGTTAGTAGACTATGATGTTAATGTGACCAATATAAGTGATAAAAGTAAAAGGTTGAATAAAACAATGATAGAAAAACAAGTGAATAATCAAATAAAAAATATTCTAAATGGTTATTTTAAAAGTTATGTAAAAGATAAGAATATTGATTTCCTAAATCTATATCGCGAATCAGGCATAAGAAGTCGAACCATTTGGCTTCGTTATAGGAATAATCAAAAAGCATTCCTAGAGGATGCAGATTTTAATGTGGGCGTAAAGATAGACTTGGATCATAATATATTTGACAAATAATAGAAACATTAGAGCGTCAAAAGTCATGTTTTAGTTTATCGAGTGTATATTGATGTATAATTATTAATTATGACTGGAAAAGTCCCTTATTGTAGTTTAGTTTGAATATCACTGTATAGATATGCGTGTTGTTTTTTTGATTAAAGAAGTATAAGAAAATCTAAATGAAGAAGGAATCCTTCAAACATAATCAGATGGAGCGAACTCGCTGGAAAGCGCTCAGACAGCACTCCTTCTGATTATTGAAGGATTCCTTCTTCATTAAGATTTTCTAATACTCTTGAAAACAAAAATACAGCACGCATATTTATACAGTAATATTCATTATACTTTTTGAAAGGGACTTTATCAGTGATTCCAGGTCATTTGCCTAGCAAACCATGATATAGAGATGTGCAAATGATAGAATTCGGATAACAAAATAAAAAAATACAGTATATCATGTTTGAGATAGAAAAAAATGGAAACAATATATCCTATAAGAAGTATGAGTAAGAAGTAAGAAAGTTTGATAAGGAAAAAGAGCGAATTCTTATCAGACTTTCCTATAACAACTAACTTTGATATTATCACATCTCCTAGATTAAGAAGATGGATAGAATCCAAAGTATAAATAGGAGGATATATGAGCAGATCAATCTCAACAATACATAAAAGATCAAATCCAAAAAGATCAAATCGAAATAATATATATTTATTATTTATAATATTAATAGTGTTTCTTGTAGTTAATATTATGCCAATGGATAGTTGCAGTGCTGATAGTAAGCAAATTCAAGAAGGAATCGCAAATGAAATAATACGTTTGCATGTAATTGCAAATAGTGATAGTAGAGATGACCAGGCATTAAAGTTAAAGGTAAAAGATGCAGTTGTAAAAGCTATGGCAGTTAAATTTAAAAACATTAATTCAAAAGAGAGAGCCAGACAAGTAATTATTAAGAATATTCCAGAAATTAAGAAGATTGCATTACATGCTATTAGGGAAAATGGTTACCAGTATGGAGTGAAAGTCTCTTTATCGAATACTTATTTTCCTACAAAAATATATGGCGATATGACCTTTCCACCAGGGGTGTATGAGGCTCTAAGAGTTCAAATTGGTGGTGCAGAGGGTAGAAACTGGTGGTGTGTTATGTTTCCTCCATTGTGCTTTGTGGATACGACCTATAGTATCGTTCCAAAGGAGTCCAAACATAAGCTAAAGAAGTTGCTAACCAATGATGAATACAATACAATTCTGGGAAAAGAAAAAGTAGAAGTTAAGGTAAAATTCCGTTTCATTGAGATAATTAAGGATATATTTTAGAATATTTTTTAGCTGATGTTTTAGCTGTCCATTTTACTTTAGGTTAAAAATGTATTGAATAATTGGCTCATAAAGAGTAAAATTATATAGTATCTAGAACAAATGTTGTGTTACGTGGTAATACAAAGACACATGAATCAACATTGTTATGAAAATACTAGGTATAAATACCCTTATATTGAATAGGATATAATACTGTTAATTATCTAGAAGGATTCGAGAGTTAAAAGCTTTGTTTTAGTTTAATGAGTGTACATCGCTGTATAATTATTAACAAAATATCTTCAAGGAGTTAATAGTAAATATTTTATAAAATAGAAGAAAGAAAGGATTTCATCACGATGAGTAAAAAGACAGTAGCAGTTATATTTGGCGGACAGTCCTCAGAGCATGAGGTTTCCCTTATTTCAGCAACAACAATTATTTCAAATATAAATAAAGATTATTATGATATAGTAATGATTGGTATTACAAAAGAAGGTAAATGGTTAAAAGTAGATAGTATAGAGGATATTACTTCTGGTGCTTGGAAGGAAAGCAAAGTAGGTGCAATTATCTCTCCAGATGCAACGAACAAAGGAGTGCTATTAATTGAGAAATCACAAATGACTTTACAAAAAGTTGATGTGGTATTTCCAGCATTACATGGAATGTATGGAGAAGATGGAACCATACAAGGGCTATTAGAATTAGCTAAGATTCCTTATGTAGGATGTGGAGTTGTAGCATCAGGTGTATCTATGGATAAATTCTATACTAAGATAATCGTGGATACGTTAGATGTAAGGCAGGCAGAATATGTTCCAGTTCTAAAAGGCGAATTAAAAGAAATGGATGCAGTAGTGGAGAGAATCGAATCGAAACTTTCTTATCCTGTATTTGTCAAGCCTTCGAATGCTGGCTCTTCCCAAGGAGTATCAAAAGCTAGCGATAGAGATGGATTAGTAGCAGCATTAGAACTCGCTGCTAAACATGATAAAAAGATTCTTGTAGAAGAGACAATTATAGGTAGAGAGATTGAATGTGCAGTGCTTGGTGGAAGAGATCCTAAGGCGTCTGGTGTTGGTGAGATTCTTGCAGCAGCAGATTTCTATGATTACGATGCGAAGTATAACAATGCAGAATCTAAGACAGTAATTAATCCAGAATTACCAGAGGGTGTAGCAGAAGAAGTAAGAGATAAAGCAGTTAGGATATTTAAAGCAGTAGATGGCTATGGTTTATCAAGAGTTGATTTCTTCTTAGAAAAAGGTACGAACGAAGTAGTATTTAACGAAATTAATACACTACCTGGATTCACTTCGATTAGTATGTATCCTATGCTTTGGGAAGCAAAAGGTATTGGAAAACAACAATTAGTCGAGAAATTAATTCAATTAGCATTTGCAAGAAGTAACGACTAGGAGGATATTTGGTATGGCAAGTAATGCTCCTATTGGAGTATTTGACTCTGGAGTAGGTGGACTTACCGTTGTTAGAGAGATTATGAGGCAGATTCCCAATGAGACAATAGTATACTTTGGGGATACTGCCAGAGTACCATATGGTAGTAAATCTAAAGAGACAGTAACTACATACTCAAGACAAATCATTAAATTTTTACAAACACAAGAGGTTAAAGCAATTGTTATTGCATGTAATACAGCAAGTGCATTTGCACTAGAAACAGTTAAAGATGAGATTGATATTCCTATTATTGGAGTAGTAAAACCAGGTGCAAAAGTTGCAGCTGAGACGACTCAGAATGGAAAGATCGGAATTATTGCAACAGAAGGTACCATAAGCAGTGGAATCTATAATGAGCTAATCACGAAGATTAATCCAGAACTTAAGGTATATGGTAAGGCGTGCCCCCTATTCGTTCCACTTGTGGAAGAGGGCCTAATTGACGACCCAATAACGTTAGAAATGGCTTCCCGCTACATAAAGGAATTGCAAGAGTATGATATTGATACGCTTGTATTAGGTTGTACCCATTATCCATTGCTTCGTCATACGATTCAAAAGGTTGTAGGAGATAAGGTAAATCTAATTAATCCTGCATTTGAAACTGCAGTTCGTCTTAGAGAACTATTATTGCAGAAGAATATTGAGAGTAACACTTTAGAAACTAATCATAAGTTCTATGTGAGTGACGGTGCAGAAAAGTTTAAGACATTTGCCAATACGATATTACCTTGTGATGTTGCAACAACAAAGGATGTCAATATAGAACAGTATAAGTAGGCAATAAAAAACGGAAAGGCACAGGTAAAGTATAGAATGACAAAGGATGTGTTAGTTTCTGTTGCAGGTTTGCAATTTGAAGTTGATCAGGATGCACCCATTGAAGTAATTACTACTGGAGAGTACTATTTTAAGAACCAGAAGCATTTTGTTTTATATGAGGAAATCTTAGATGGTTACTCTGAAGTTACAAAAAATACGGTTAAAGTATCGGATAAACAAGTAGAAATCATGAAAAAGGGTTCTAGTAATGTGCATATGATTTTCGAAGAAAATAAGAAAAATATGACGTATTACAATACACCATTTGGAGAGCTACTAATTGGAATTCATACTACTTTAATTGATGTGAAGGAAGAAGAGGATAATATCCAGATTAAGATTGAGTATATATTAGATGTAAATTACAATTATATATCCAATTGTGAGATTACCATTCATATCAAAGCAAAAGGTGAGAAATAATACTGAAATAATATCGAATTTTATAGAAGTGAATATAAATAAAAAGGACATCTCGTGAAGGGATGTCCTTTTCTACGATATAGTTTGAGCAGATTAGACCAGCTCTTAAGCTAACTATATTGTTTTATATTATAAATTACTTTGTATCTTTTCTTAAAACTTTATTTTTCATTTTCTTAAAGAAACCTTGTTTCACTGGTTTTTGATCAAGGTTTGTACGAAGCCCTTTAACATCCATGATGTAGATACCATTAACTACTGCTTTTACTTCTTTCTTTAATGGAACTAGATCAAAAATCTTCTCATCACAGATCATAGTCATTACTTTTGGTCCGATTTTTGCTTTTACGATTGGCACTTTCGAACGTCTTAGATATTTTGGAGTCTGATCAACAACAATCTTAGGTAGATTTGCCTCGGTTAACTTCATACGTTTTTTATCTATTACAAGCATAGACATGGTCTGTGCGCCAATCTTCATTTGCGCTTGACTTGCTTCTGATTTCTTTTGCAATCTGCTTCCAAAAATATACAAAGCAACTAATGCTCCAATAGCTACTACTAATACAACCAAAAATACAATAGTCCAGATATTCACTTATTTCCCTCCTTATATTCAATTGTAACGATTTATTTTATCATTTTTGCCCTGATAATTCAAGTAGTACAGATATATAAGTTATTAATACTTCACAGTTGATAGATACATTTTTTGATAGTGATGATTAATTTACTGATAATTGACTTCGTTTTTTTTAAGGGTATCTTTTAAAATATCTTGAACGTGTGCGCCTAAGTATTTTTTCTGTTCTTTGGATAAGTCTTCTACACGTACAGGCTTGCAATATTCTACAATCACATGACCCTTTTTTATCCAAGGCATGTGGAGTTCGAGCAATTCATCGGTATGACTCATTGCAACAGGAACAATCGGAGCTCCGGATTTTTCAGCCATCTTTAGGCTTCCTTCTTTAAATGGAAGCATCTCTTTTTCGTGATTTCTTGTACCTTCGGGTGCTATAAAAATAGAATGACCATTTTTTAATAAATTTACACCTTCTAGAATTGTTTTTAGACCTTCTCTTGCATTTTCACGGTCTAAGAATAAACAGTGAAGATACCTCATCCATCTTGCGATACAAGGAATATGTTCCATTTCTTTTTTGGCTACAAAGCCTGCTAATTTGCCAACTGTGGTGTAGCCAATTAGGATATCAAAATAACTTCTATGGTTAAAAACAAATAACGCAGCTTCCTCTTTTGGAATATTTTCTTTTCCTTTTACGGTAACTTTGATTCCACACAGAAATAAGATCATTCTAAATGCAGTAACAACGATTGCTTGCGAACTTTTAACTTTTAAGCCTGGGTTAATTTTGCCAATGATAAATTCTATTAAATATAGCGGAAGGCTAACAATAGAATAAACAATTAAAAATAGTATAACCAATAAACTACGCATAACGTATCCTCCTATAGAAAGCGTAAATTCTTCATAGCATGAGTTGCCCGACAAATGACCTGTTCAGGAAGTAGTCTAGGCAATTTGCAAGATTATTGTAACAAATAAAAAATGGTTATACAAGTTGCATAACCATTTTTTATCGATAAATAATTAAAGACGGACTTATTCGGAGCCTTCAGAAGGAGCAGTACTTGGGCTAACACTTGGAGCAGTACTTGGTTCTTCTGTTGGTGCCGGTGTATCATTATTGTTATCAGAATCTCCATTATCAGGATCACTAGTATGATGTGTAGGAGCTTTCGTAGGAGCAACGGTTGGAGAAGGAGCCTTAGTTGCCTGAGGCTTCTTGGTAGCAACAGGTTGCTTTGTCGGAGTTGGAGACGTAGTGGTTTGTGCATTCTTATCACCGTTATCCTTAGTACTTGCCGATGGAGAAGGAGATGGCGTTACACTTTCAGTTGGTGTTGGAGATGCAGTAGGGGTAGCACTTGGGGTAGGTGTTGCAACGGTTGTTTTCTCTTTTAAATCACTAGGATCTACATCCACGGTGCTTGATTTCTCATTTTGTTCAATAAGTTTCTTACTTGGAGTATAATTGTAGTATTCTTCAAGTGTTAAATTATTCTCATAGAGATATATTGCTAAGTCTTTCCCTACATAACGGATATGCCATGGCTCATAGGAATATCCAGTGATATCACTCTTATTCTCTGGATATCTTATGATAAATCCAAAGCGATAACAGTTTTTTGCTAACCATTGACCTTCTTTCGATTTACCAAAGATCTCTTCTAATGCATAGCCAACTGATTTGGCAGATACATCGATTGCTAGGCCAGTTTGATGTTCACTGTATCCTGGCATAGCAGAATATTGGTTGGTATGAGCAACGCCTCTGCTTCTAATATTTTTGGTATAGATTGATTCCTGTCTCTTATAGGAACGATAAGCAGAAACACCATATAGTGTATAACCATCGTCACTAGCAGCTTGAAATAAATCTTTTAGGGCAGAAGCTGCTTCTTTTCTCATTAACTTCTTTTCGTCAAAATAACTTATGTTAAATAATACATCTGGTACGACTAAATCATCTGGTATGTAATCCGAAGGTAAGCGGTATTCTTTATTAACAAGTGCAGTCATGCTATCGGGAACGGTATCTATCTTATCCGCTTTACTATGTATGCTAGTATCATTGGTATTATTTGATTTTGAATCAGATACTTTATCAGAGTCGGTGCTATCAGAGCTCTTATTGGCGTCTTCGTTATAATAATGCTCAAAAGCAGGTGTGGTATTATTTGCTTGCGCTAGTGAGGCATGTACAAAATAAGCGCCAATACTAATTACGATAATTCCACTCGAGATTAGAACAATTAGTTTTTTCTTTTTCATGAAAAACAGATCCTTTCTTCATTAAAGGGGTAAGCCCATGAGAGTCATTGCTTAGATAACCTTTTAACATCTACGATTATATCACATATAGTAGAAAAATCTATAGAATTGTAAAAAATAATCGAATCATTTTTGGTGGAAGTATTACCAAATCGGGAGGTGGTGGGAATCTTGCTGTATGCATGTACGTGCCTAGAGGTTGGTTAAAGGAGCATAAGAAGTTCTAAATAGAGTGAAATCACTGAAAGCATGATAAGAATGAGATAACTCGCACAAGACGCTCAGACAGATCTCATTCTTATCGTTGGCGTGATTGCGCTCTATTAAGAACTTCTAATACTCTTTAAGACAACCTATAGGCACGCACATGCATATAGCAAGAATCATACTACTTTATTGGTTTTTAGATGAAGTTGGGTTCCGGTATGATATTAATTGTAAACGTATTTGGCTTGAAAGACAGTTGAATAGATTCTTTATAAATATAAATTTATAATATTCGATAAAGCAAATTTAAAAATGATAATAATGGTAAGATTTAGATAAATAAGCTATACTTTACCTAAGATTATATCAGATACAATACCGTTTACGAATTAATTAGCACCTGATTATAATAGGAGGTGATTCAACGAAGAAACATAAGAAATATGTTGTGCCAATCGTTTTGTATGTAATAATATGCATCGTAATTTATAGGGGTAAAGCAAGCCCAAGTAATACTGTTTAATAATTTAGATGTATCATCAATTCAATTGTTAGAAATCTGGCTCTTGGGAATCAAATTTTATATAATAGTCATTACTATTCTATTGGTCAAAAGGATTGGGATCAATTTGAAACAATATATAACCGCCTAGATTAATCCTGAGTTATGAGTCTGCAAGGGTGACAGATGGGAGTTAGTGTGAAATAAAAAGCATTTCACACGTTGAATTTAGGCCAGCGAGTAAGTCGCAGGCATGTAGGCTAGTGTGATAATAGAGAAAATGGAGAATAATAATGGGGAGGGTAATTATGAAGCACATACTTAAGAAGAATAAAATGTTTATTATTATTAAAGTTATCGCTATTTTATTAATTGTTTTATTAATAAAGGAAGGAATGAATTATGCTAAATCTAGCGGCGAAATAAAACCTGTAAGTACTAAGGAAGTCAATAAAAATAATAAAGAGAGAAAAACAATAAAAGCTCTCACGAATTATGTTACGAAAGAGGACATGTCATTAGCAAATCGGTGGAAAGGTAGTGATATGTCGCAGATAGCTGCTGTTATGAGAAAAGCTAGATTAGGGGAAAAGGTAACTATTGCTTGCATTGGGGGCTCTATCACACAGGGAACGATATCAAAGGGAACAGGCGATTCTAGTGTAGAAGTACATAAAAGTTATGCAGAGATCTTTTTTAAGTGGTGGTCAGATACATTTCCAAATACAAAATTTAAATTTGTTAATGCAGGTATTGGTGCAACAGACTCCTATTTGGGTGTCCATAGAGTGAAAAAGGATGTGCTTGATTATCATCCAGACCTTGTTGTCGTTGAGTTCTCGGTTAATGATGCAGATAATTTTACATATAAGAATACTTATGACAATCTTGTACGAAGAATTTTATTGTCAGAAAATAGTCCAGCAGTTATGCTATTATTTATGGGGCAGACAAATGGTGCTTCTGCACAGAATACGCATTCCTTGGTTGGATTTAATTATTCTCTTCCTATGGTCAGTTATAAGAATGTGATAGAGAATATGATGAAAGAAGGCAGATATTCAGCAAAGCAGTTATCAGGAGATATCACGCATCCATCTGCATTGGGACACGCCATTGCAGGAGAAATGCTTTGGAAGTATCTAAACTCTATCTATGAAAAAATAGATACCTACAAGGAGCCAACTCCTTTTAAGCATGAAGCAATAACAAAAGAATGCTATCTACAATCTGAGATATTAGATAATAAAAATATTACGCCAGATAGCCTTGGGACATTTAAGAAAAGCAGTAAATTTGAAGCATTTCCTAATGATTGGACTTCAAAAGAAGGAAAAGGGGAGATTAAGTATATAATAAAGTGTAGAAATTTAGGAATCATGTATTACTGCACTACAGATGGATTAAGCGGTCAATTCGATGTCTATATAGACGGTAAAAAGGCTACTACTTTAGATGCGAATTTTACAGGAGGATGGGGAAATTACGCAGCATCTAAGGAGGTATATACATCAGATAAAGCAGAGAAACATAGCATTGTCATTAAGAAATCAGTAGGTTCTACGGGGGAAGAGTTCACTGTGTTGGGATTATTAGCATCTTACTAATAGATTTTATAGCACCAACTATCAGTTTACAGTTATATTCATCGTGAAGTCATATCAGTAAAGATAGTATGATATTATTTGCAGATACTTTAATGCATAAAGGAGAAAAATAAGCAACTAAGAATAATAATTTAGGAGTATTTCAGCATTTACTCAATAAATTATCAGCCTTTAGTTGCTTTTCTTGTTAGTTTCGGTATAGCATTATTTCATAACTCATTCCTAGACTAGAGTATAAATAATACTTGATAAATTCAGTCGAACAGAGATGAAAAAGTTTTAATCATGGTAATTTAGATAACCTAACCCTGAATTTATCAAGTATTCAATGAATTTTTAGTAGGAAGTGGAACTACCGCTTAATTATTTATCCAGATTCATATCAGAAATTAATTCATTCTTCATCTGGAATAACTTATTGGATAAGTCTACATATACATTGTGAGGGTTTACAAGACGCTTTGTCTCATCCCATAATGTATCAAGTTCTTCGATACAATTTTGACGAATATCCATTACAGCAGGAGATTCGTATACGCATTCACCAGCTATGAAGACAGGAACTAACAATTCACGTAATGTATAAGTGTCTGGTTTTAGGTATAGCTTTTTCCAAGTTGCCATTGGATCAAATAGTAATAGAGGATCTTTTTCAGAGAGTACTTCATCAGCAAGAGCAATTAGGTCAGCTTTTATCTTTCCAGTTTCTTTATCGTAGATACGGTAAATAGTCTTATTACCTGGATTCGTAATCTTCCAAGTGTTCTCGGATAATTTAATCTTAGGAATAAAACCATTTCCTTTCTTAATAGCAGCTAGTTTATATACACCGCCAAATGCAGGGCAATCTTTGGAGGTAATTAAGTTAGTACCAACCCCCCAAGAACGAATGGCTGCGCCTTGAGTCTTTAAGGAGTCAATTAAGTATTCGTCGAGGTCGCTTGATGCTACGATGACAGCATCTGTATAACCAGCATCATCTAACATTTTTCTTGCTTTCTTAGAAAGGTAAGCTAAGTCACCACTATCTAGACGAATTCCATAT
The DNA here is from genome assembly GCF_016591975.1 of Anaeromicropila herbilytica. GTDB lineage: Bacteria > Bacillota > Clostridia > Lachnospirales > Lachnospiraceae > Anaeromicropila > Anaeromicropila herbilytica. Next base: position 153,098 of record NZ_AP024169.1, read on the forward strand.
ATTTTAGGCTTTTTGCCAGCTTCCTTTAACTCATTAAATACTTGAATCGCATGTGGAACACCAGAATGAAGTGTATCATAAGTATCTACTAATAAAGTAGTATTTTGAGGATATAATTCTGCATATTTACGGAAGGCAGTGAGCTCATCTTCAAAGCTCATAATCCAGCTATGAGCATGAGTTCCTAAGGCAGGTACATTGAACTTCTTAGCGCATAGAACATTACTTGTTCCGATACAACCACCAATCACAGCAGCCCTTGCGCCAAGTGTACCAGCGTCAGGTCCTTGAGCTCTTCTTAGACCAAATTCCATAACTCCGTCACCTTTAGCAGCATATACAACTCTCGATGCTTTAGTGGCAATTAAGCTTTGGTGATTCACAATATTAAGAATTGCAGTTTCCACTAATTGAGCTTCCATAATAGGCGCAATAACTTTAACAAGAGGTTCCATTGGAAAGACTACAGTTCCCTCTGGAATCGCATAGATATCTCCGGTAAATCTAAAGTCTGCTAAGTATCCTAAGAAATCCTCATCAAATAGATTAAGACCTCTTAGGTATTCAATATCCTCAGTATCAAAATGTAGTTCTTTGATATATTCGATGACTTGTTCAAGGCCAGCGCAGATGGCATAGCCACTTCCAGAAGGATTATTACGATAAAACATATCAAAAATTACAGTTTCGTTGGCATTATTTTTAAAATAACCTTGCATCATAGTGAGTTCATAAAAATCTGTTAGTAAAGTTAAATTATCTTTCTCCATGTCTAAACTCCTTTGTGTTATGTCTTGCAGAATTCCTATTCAATAAGTAGATCATTAATACCTATTTCTATCAAACGGTATGAGGTTATTTAAAAATAACTCAAAAAATTAAGGTATACTGCAAAATCATTACAATAAAATTGATAAAATTAGTATTATTATATCACATCAAAAAAAATCTACAATATGCATTGTTAATAAATTAACGAAAAACTGATAGTCTTTGGTCCTATTTTTTAATAAAAATAGAATACTAATATAGGAATTTTCACAATCTAAGTAAGGAAGAAGTACTCTTTTTTATACTAAGCAACTAAAGTTACCCAGAAAAAGTTATGGAATACTATATAAATTCAAACGTTAGATTCTCTAAATTAAAGTAATAAGGAATAAGATACTTCACAAACTTGTTAAAGCCATGAGATAGTGGAAGTAGCGAGAAGTATTTAACACTTGAAAATAGAAGCAAAATATGGTATGTTTAATGTTAAAAGAATTTAGGAGGAGATATAAATATGGATGACCCTGACCCTGACACAAATAATATTTTTACGCAAATTTTGGTGCTTGCTGGCTTGACGTTAGTCAATGCTTTTTTTGCTGGAGCTGAGATGGCTACGGTATCAGTCAATAAGAATAAGATTAATATGATGGCTGAAGAAGGTAATAAAAAGGCAAAATTAATTCTAAAATTATTAGAAGAGCCTACGAAGTTCCTATCAACCATTCAAGTTGCAATTACACTATCTGGTTTTTTCGCCAGTGCATCAGCAGCAACTGGAATCTCTAAAATGTTAGCACAATCTTTAAAGTTCTTGCATTTTGATTATACAGATGAGCTTTCTTTTGTCGCAGTAACTATTATTTTATCTTATTTTACATTGGTATTTGGTGAATTAGTTCCTAAAAGAATTGCGCTACAGAAAGCAGAGACATTTAGCTTATTTTGTATTAGGCCAATTAATTTTGTATCAAAAGTCGCTTCACCATTTATAAAGTTATTAACTTTCTCAACGAATGTCACTCTCAAGATCCTTGGAATGAAATCAGAGAATCTAGAAGAAGAAATCTCAAAAGAAGAGATTAAATCTCTAGTAGAACAAGGAAAAGAGCAAGGTGTATTCAATAAGATTGAACAAGAGATGATTAATTCGATATTTGAATTTGATGATAAATTAGCTAGGGAGATTATGACTCCAAGAATTAATGTATTTGCCATTGATATTACAGAACCTGTGGATGACTACATTGAAGAACTATTTACGGTGACCTATTCAAGAATTCCAGTATATGAGGAAGAGATTGATAATATCATCGGAGTATTATATATTAAAGACTTTTTCCGTGAAGCAAGAAAAGTTGGATATGAGAACATTGATATTCGTTCTATTTTACACAAGCCTTATCTTGTGCCAGAAAGTAAAAATATTGATGAGCTATTCAAAGAAATGCAACACAAAAAGAAATATTTTGCAATACTAATTGACGAATATGGAGAATTCTCTGGTATTGTAACCATTGAAGACTTAGTGGAAGAAATCATGGGAGATATTGAGGATGAGTATGACAAGAACGGGCCACAGATCGAGAAGATGGATGATTCTACATACCTTATTGACGGACTAATCAACGTAGATGAGATAAATAGTAAATTAGACCTTGAGATAGAATCCGAAAACTATGATACCATATCTGGTCTGCTAATTGATACAATAGGTGAAATACCAAAAGAAGGCGATACCAGAAAGATTGAAGTGGACAACCTTATATTCGAATTAGTCAGTGTAAAAGAAAAGAGAATCGACAAAGTTAAATTGTATCTTCCAAAAAAAGTAGTGGAAGAAGAGATTGATGATTGACATCTGAAAAGGAATATACTATCATAAGATTTATATAAAATGGTAAGGTTCTTAGGAACTGGAATTACATGATATAAGTAAATAAAATAAAAACTTTGATAGAGACAGTAGATATTAAGTGAAACTTTAAAGCGAGTCAGGGAGAGTGAAAGCCTGATTGGAGTAACTGATATTGAAGATCACTCTTGAGTTGCAAGCCCAAAGATCGTTAGATAGCAATGATTTCAATATAAGTTATAACTTATATAAAGGAAGCATGTTATGACCAAGTAAGTGAAGCCGGAGTCCACCGTTAGAAGGATCGCATATGTTAGTATGTTAAATAGGTGGTAACGTGATAGCTATAGCTTTCATCCTGTTTAGGATGAAAGCTTTTTTAAATTCATAGGATTAGGGTATCAAAAGCCTTATTTTAGTGTACTGAGTGTATATCGCTGTATAATTATGAATTTTGGCTACCTTTCCCTCAGTAAAGTTTACAAAACAAACTTATCATATTTTTTACAAGCCTCAGAACTAGCATAAATACTCACTCACGTTCCTATTTTCACTATGAGTCTTGACAAAATATAAACGATACCTTCGGCCGGACTACGCCAAAATTAATAATTATACAGCGATATACACAATTTAGACTAAGAAAGGCTTTTACACCCTAATCTTTATAGGAACTTGCTTCGAATTTCCTATAAATTAAAAAGCACTCCGTGCAGGATGCGCACAAGCGCGAATGGAAGATATCGCAGATGCGACCGCGCTTGACGCGAGAGTTTGCATTGCAAACTTTTTGTTATTTTTCTTATTTCATGTAAGAAAAATAGAAAATATGGTAATAGTTAAAATAATAGTGATAGCTTCAACACAATAGAAGCCATTGAACTCAAACAAGTTAAAACAAAATCAAGATCATATTAAAGGAGGAGTTAATCGTGTACAACAAAGTATCCACGAATCTGAATTTCGTTGAAAGAGAAAAGAATACCCTTGAATTCTGGAATCAGAACAACATTTTTGAAAAAAGTATCGATGAGAGAAAGGAAGGAGAGACATTTACATTCTATGATGGACCTCCAACTGCTAATGGAAAGCCTCATATCGGTCACGTATTAACAAGAGTTATCAAGGATATGATTCCAAGATATCAGACAATGAAGGGCAAGAAAGTTCTTCGTAAAGCTGGATGGGATACCCATGGCCTACCAGTAGAACTTGAGATCGAGAAGAAATTAGGTCTGAATGGTAAGGAACAAATCGAAGAATATGGTCTAGCTCCATTTATTAAGGAATGTAAAGAAAGCGTATGGAAATACAAAGGAATGTGGGAAGACTTCTCTGGAACCGTTGGTTTCTGGGCTGATATGGAGGACCCATATGTAACGTATGATAACAACTTTATTGAGTCCGAATGGTGGGCATTAAAGAAGATCTGGGATAAAGGCTTATTATACAAAGGATTCAAGATTGTGCCTTACTGTCCTAGATGTGGAACACCACTTGCTTCTCACGAAGTAGCACAAGGATATAAAGATGTCAAAGAGAAATCAGTTATTGCAAAATTTAAAGTAAAAGACGCTGAAAATGAATATATCTTAGCATGGACAACAACTCCTTGGACACTTCCATCTAACGTTGCACTATGTGTGAACCCAGAGTTCGAATATGTTAAAGTAAGTGTAAATCTTGATGCGAATGGTAAGTTAATTAAGACATCAGCAGATTCAGAAGCTAGTGAAACAGTAGAAGTAGCTAAGACTGAAAAATATATCTTAGCAAAATCTTTATTAAATGTTATCGATGGCGATTACACCATTGAAGAAGAATTCAAAGGTGCAGACTTAGAATATAAAGAATATGAACCGTTATTCAATTATGCAAAGGTTGATAAGAAAGCATTCTATGTAACATTGGCAGATTACGTAACATTATCCGACGGTACTGGTGTTGTTCATATCGCTCCAGCCTTTGGTGAAGACGATTCACAAGTAGGCCGTAAATATGACCTTCCATTCGTACAATTAGTTGATGGAAAAGGTGAATTCAAACCAGAAGTAACAGATCTTGCAGGCGTATTCTGTAAAAAAGGTGATGAATCAATCATCTCCATGTTAAAAGAGCAAGGATTATTATTCAAAGTATTAAAATTCGAGCACAGTTATCCACACTGTTGGAGATGCGATACTCCTCTTATCTACTATGCAAGAGAATCTTGGTTTATCAAGATGACGGATGTAAAAGAAGACTTAATTAAGAATAACAATAAAGTAAACTGGATTCCAGAAAGTATCGGTAAAGGTCGTTTTGGTGACTGGTTAAATAACGTGCAAGATTGGGGTATTAGCCGTAACCGTTACTGGGGAACTCCACTAAATGTATGGGAATGTGAATGCGGACATCAACATGCAATTGGAAGCATTGAAGAGTTAAAATCAATGTCTAAGAATTGCCCAGACGATATCGAATTACACCGTCCGTTTATTGATGCGGTAACAATCGCTTGTCCAGACTGTGGCAAAGAGATGAAGAGAGTACCAGAAGTTATCGACTGTTGGTTCGATTCAGGAAGTATGCCATTTGCACAATGGCACTATCCATTTGAAAATGAAGAGATCTTCAAAGACAATTACCCAGCTGATTTCATCAGTGAAGCAGTTGACCAGACAAGAGGTTGGTTCTATTCCTTACTTGCTATTTCCACTCTAATCTTTAACGAAGCGCCATATAAGAACGTAATCGTTCTTGGACACGTACAAGATGAGAACGGACAGAAGATGAGTAAATCAAAAGGAAATGCAGTTGACCCATTTGATGCATTAGCGGAATTCGGTGCAGATGCTATCCGTTGGTACTTCTATATTAATAGTGCTCCATGGTTACCTAACCGTTTCCACAAGGATGCCGTATTAGAAGGACAAAGAAAGTTCATGGGAACTCTATGGAACACATATGCATTCTATGTTCTATATGCGAACATTGATAACTTTGATCCAACAAAATATTCACTAGATTATGATAAACTTCCAGTTATGGATAAATGGTTATTATCTAAATTAAATACAATGGTTAAGACTGTAGATGATAACTTAGCAAATTATAAATTACCAGAAACAGCAAGAGCATTACAAGACTTCGTTGACGAATTAAGTAACTGGTATGTAAGAAGAAGTAGAGAACGTTTCTGGGCAAAGGATATGCCACAAGACAAGATTAATGCCTATATGACATTATATACAGCATTAGTTACTGTATGTAAGGCAGCAGCTCCAATGATTCCATTTATGACAGAAGATATCTATCAAAACTTAGTAAGAAGCGTAGATAAGACTGCAAAAGAAAGTATTCATCTATGTGACTTCCCAGTATGTGAAGAATCACACATTGACAAAGAATTAGAGAAGAACATGGAAGCAGTTCTAGATATTGTAGTACTTGGTCGTGCCGCTCGTAACACAGCGAACATCAAGAATCGTCAACCAATTGGAAATATGTACGTAAAAGCAGACTTTGATTTATCAAGCTTCTACCAAGATATCGTGAAAGAAGAGTTAAATGTAAAAGAAATTACATTTACCGATGATGTAAGAAACTTTACATCATATAGCTTTAAGCCACAACTTAGAACGTTAGGTAAGAGATTTGGTAAGCAATTAAATGCTCTAAAAGAGGTATTAGCAAACTTAGAGGGTAATAAATCAATGGATGAAATCAATGCGACTGGAACTCTAAAGATTACTTTAGATGGTGTAGAAGAAGTCCTAGAAAAAGATGATCTACTAATTGATGCAGCTCAGATGGAAGGCTATGAATCTAATTCAGATTACGGAATCACTGTAGTTCTTGATACAAACCTTTCAGAAGAACTTATTGAAGAAGGTTATGTAAGAGAAATCATCAGTAAGATTCAGACAATGAGAAAAGATGCAGGCTTCGAAGTAATGGATCACATCGTTGTATACCAAGATAACAATGATAAGATTGCTGAGATCTTTAGTCGTAATGCAGAAGAGATTAAATCCGAAGTATTAGCAGAACACATCATCCTTGGTGAGACTAAAGGATTCACAAAAGAATGGAACATCAATGGGGAAGATGTTGTGCTTGGTGTGGAAAAAGTGATGTAATTACCAGGTTGTTGTGGATAAAGTGCTGTGATTCCTAAGTTATTGTAAATTACAATTTCTATTAAGAGTAGAATCTAGCTCAACAGTTATGAATAGGTATAAAATGTTGTAAATAAATAGGTTAAATAATAATAAAAGACCATGGGTTTTGAGAAAAAAGGAAATTTCTTGAAACTTCATGGTCTTTTGTATAAAATAGGATATAGATTTGTACTATTCCTAAAGGCGATACCCTTGTTACGATAGTTGCCTATAAAGCGAGTGATTCTGTTGAAGTATCCATGGATGAACAAGATAGTGTAAAGTTTATTCAGAATAGTGAGTATGAATAAGACTACCCAGATGCTGAACAAAGGTGATGTAGAGGGTTTATTAATAAAATACATGAAGAAATATATAAGAGGAGAAAACAATGAATAATGTAATCAATTGGCTTATTACAGATGACACCCCAGAAGTAAAATATCGTACAATGACCGAGCTTCTTGGTATGTCAAGAGATGAACTTGAAGTGAAAAAGGCTTATGATGATTTATTAAGTTCAGAAAGTCTTAGAATAGTCATGGATAAATTCAAACTTAATAATAAGTGGGAGGATATCAACGCTTTCTTGGCACTCACGGAATTTGGTTTAACACGTTATGATGTACCTATAGATGAATATATGGAACGTATCATCAAAAATATAAATATGAGTACGAAGTGTGCCAAAATATTATTATTGAGGAATCTGGTAGCGCTTGGATATTACGAGCATCCATGGGTACAAGATCAAATATCATTGGCTTTTTCAACTATACGCCATGACGGCACAGTTCGATGTCTGGACAAGAACAAGAAAAAGAACGACTCTAGGTTGCCTGATATGGGTTGCTATAGACAGACCACTACTTATCTATTACTCGCTGCAGAGCTGAAAAAGAAAGGCATTATTCTGCCGCAATATGAGCTATTAATAAAATTTTATATAGATCACAATGTTGCTTTTCGCTCTGACGACCCTGAAAAGGTAATTATCAAAGAGATGGCGGGGACATTTTATCCAATTGATCATGTACACATGGGGTTACATATGATTATGTATGGGATTTCGGTTCTGGGTGAGGGGAATCATCCTAATTGCGACAAAGCATGGGATTTGTTAAATAGCAAAAAAGACAATGAGAATAAATACATTCTTAGCGAATCATTTGCGGAGCCTTATATCAATGTGGGTATGGTAGGTCAACCTAATAAATGGGTAACACTTTATGTTCTGCTCTCAGAAAAATATCAAACCCAATAAACTAAGCGTCTCTTATTGAATAGACAAAGTTAAAGTAATATAGACAGTCACTTTTTAATAGAAGTTGCTGTCTATATTATTTTAATTATTTTCAAAATCAAAAAATTGCTTTTAACTTATTACGATTATATGCCCATATAACATTATCATTTTAATATTAAGATTGCGGTCTAGTAATATTAGATTGGCAACTTTTCCATTAGCAATACTTCCGTATCTATCATCAATACCAAGCTTTCTGGCGGGATTGATGGTCGCACACTTTATGGCACTTTCCAATGGAATTCCAATATCTTTCACGGCAATTCTTACACAATCCATCAGATTCGTAACCGAACCAGCAAGGGTACCATCTGCCAAGGTAGCGAGTGTCCCTTTTACGGTAACCTCTTGCTCACCAAGGGAGTAGGTTCCATCGGATAGTCCAGTAGCCATCATACTGTCGCTAATTAGGATAATGCGGTTATCCGTAAATTGTTGGAATGTGCTTCTAACTACACTTGGATGAAGATGATTGCCATCGCAAATAAGTTCCACGGTGCAGTCTTTTGAATCGAAGGCGGCACCAATGACACCAGGAGCTCTATGAGAATAGGCAGGCATGGCATTGTATAGATGAGTAATGTGGGAAGCACCCATATTAAGTGCGTTCTTTGCTGTATCGTAATCTGCCATGGTGTGTCCAAGAGAGATAATTACGTCTTTCGAGAATTGCTTGATAAAGTCCAAGGAATGAGGAAGTTCAGGGGCAATTGTAATCAATTTAATCATATTATTAGAAGCCTTAAGGAGGCGCTCAAATAGTGCAATATCAGGAAGTTTAAGATATTGTTCGTTTTGTGCGCCTTTTTTATCATGCGATAGAAAAGGACCCTCCATGTTGATTCCGGATAGTATGGAAGTAGTGAATTGAGCGGATGATAAATACTGTCCTATGGGAGTAATTACATCCATAGAGGATATAGGAGGTTTCATAAATGATTTCGTAAATGGTGATTTTAAGTTAGCAGAATTCAAAGGTAAGCTTGTATAAGTAGCAACACTCTTGCATATATTGAATAAAGACTCCTCACTAAGAGTCATGGTAGCAGGAACAATATTCGTAATTCCGTTTCTTAACTGGTATTCTGCTATCTTTTCTATTGCACAATAAGTGCCTTCTGAAAAGTCATGCCCGGCACATCCATGAAAATGGATATCAATGAGCCCGGGAATGGCATAGAGATGTGAAGCATCAAGAATAGAGTCTTCCCATCTTATATTCTCGTCATGAGGTTTAGAAACAAAAGAATCTAAATCAATCCAATTGCTCACAGAAGAATCGTTATGACCATCTGTTAGAGTACAATCCGTTATCAAAGTACGATCCAATCCAAAAGTACCATTTGAAATAGTGATGTCTTGTTTATGAAAGTGACCATCTTCTAGATATACAGCTGCATTTTTTATAAGCATATTTGGCCTCCCTATTAAATTTGCTCTTAATTTTTATCATAAATAATTACTTGGAATAAAATTATTTGGAGACATTGGAAATGTATGTAATCCATTTAATTATTATGTAATAAATTTTGTCGAATTGTAAAATAAATTAATGCTTACGTAATGGTATTTTGCGTAAAAAAGAGTATAATTTCATCTGGTGCGTAACTTAAATCCTGGTATTATGAATCAGTGTTATGAGAAAGCACAGGATAGGAGGATAACACACAAATGGTTTTTAGCAGTTTAGAGTTCATATTTCGTTTTTTACCTATATTTTTAATCCTATATTACATAACCCCAGGTCGGTATCGTAATATCGTACTTCTAATAGGAAGTCTCGGTTTTTATTCCTTTGGAGAACCCAAGCATGTGCTATTAATATTATTATCTATTATAGTAAATTATAGCATAGCAGTTCAAATAGGAAAATCAAAAGACATAAAACAAAAGAAGACAATGTGGCTAATTCTTGGATTAGTATACGATCTTGGAATGCTCTTCTTCTTTAAATATATTAACTTTATGATAGATAATATCAATGCAATGTCGCATGGAATCTCCAATCTACAGGGAGTAACGAAAATCCATGAGATAGCTCCCTTGTCCATTGCGCTTCCACTTGGAATCAGTTTCTATACATTTCAAGTAGTATCCTACGTGATTGATGTATATCAAGGTAGGATTCAAGCAGAAAGGTCAATCTTTAAATTCGCCCTTTATGTAAGTATGTTTCCACAGTTAATATCAGGGCCTATCGTTACTTACTCGGATATTGACGTTCAACTTATAGATAGAAAATATTCTTTCAAAAAATTTGAAAAGGGACTTAAGATCTTTATTATTGGGCTTGGATTAAAAGTACTAATTGCAGATCGAATCGCATTTCTATGGAATGATATTCAAACCATTGGATTTGAAAGTATATCTACACCTTTAGCTTGGCTAGGTGCCATTGGGTATAGCTTACAGCTTTATTTTGATTTTCATGGGTATACCCTCATGGCAATTGGTGTTGGCAAAATGATAGGATTCAACCTTCCAAACAACTTTAATCATCCATATATGTCGAAGTCAGTAACAGAATTCTGGCGTAGATGGCATATTACACTTGGAACATGGTTTAAAAACTATGTATACATACCTATGGGAGGAAATCGAAGAGGAACGGCAAGACTTGCGTTTAACCTATTCATTGTATGGATGCTAACTGGTCTATGGCATGGTGCAAGTTGGAATTATGTACTATGGGGCTTGCTCCTCTTTGCATTGATCTATATCGAGAAAATGTTCTTAAAGAAGAAATTGGATCAATCTAGATTTCTTGCTAGAATCTATATGTTAGTAATAATACCAGTTTCATGGATGCTATTTGCAATCAATAATCTATCAGATGTTGGAACTTATTTCGGAAGAATGTTTGCAGTAGTGCCAGGAATCAATGTAAATGCATATGATTTTATAAAGTATGTAGAGATGTATAAATGGTTATTCCTTCTTGGAATCTTCTTTAGTATGCCATATGCTTGGAGATGGTTTGTAAAACATGAAAGCAGCATTCCTAGTATTGTATTTTTAGTGGTTGTATTTTGGTTTTCCATCTATCAACTAGCCAATGGTAGTAATAATCCATTTATGTATTTTAAGTTTTAGGAAAGGACTGCGAGCTAGTCGCAGATATGGAGTTAGTATGAAAAAGTTAAAAGAGTTATTAAAATATCCTCTCCTACTTACGATCATTATTAGTTCACTTCTATTTTCCATCATTGGGTATGTTGGTAAGAGTACTATATATAAAAATTATTCTAGTGCAACGCTCAAGACACCGCAACTTGCGGCGGTATTTGAAGGGATAGAAGAAGGAAAGTATCCTTGGAATATGGGTGATAAGAAATCGAAGCATGAGAAACACAACTCTATGGATCCAGAGTATGATGTTAGAGATGATGACAGTACCCAGAACAAAGATGGCAGTGAGCAAGCAACGGGTAATGATATGGTGGATAGGTCTGCTAGTAATAACAACGAGAAGACAAATGATAGTGTTGATAGTGGAGAGAAGATACATAGTGTAGATGCAAGTAAGGATTCAAAGGATAAAGTGTCTCATAACAATCTGATAGATAAAGAGAAATCAACATCAAAAGCAGATAATAAAAATAAGGAAAAAGAAGTTAAGGGAAAAGAAAAACAGGCAAAAAATAATCTTACGGATAAAGGAAAGACTAGTAAGAACAAGGCATCCGCAAAAGTTCTGAAAGCGGATACCAAAGGGGAAAAGAAGGATAGTTCGGCAGCAGTAGCAAAGAAAGATAGTAATAAAGATTCAACCAAAGTAATAAATCAAGACACCAAGAAAGATTCAAAGAATGATATAGGGCATGATACTAAGCAAAATACCAATCAAGATACAAAACAGGATGTAAAGCAATATACGAAGAAAGAAGAAGCGCAATCAGAAGATAACTCGAAAACTTATTCTTTCCAGAGTGTACCAAAATCCTATTTTGATGATGCTTTATTTATTGGCGACTCGAGAACAGTAGGATTATCGGAGTATTCAGGATGGAAGAAACCTACCTACTTTGCAAATGTAGGTCTAACCATCTATGACGTTATGGATAAGAAAGTTGCCAAATTAAATGGTCAGCAAATGACAATTGGGAGAGCGTTAACCAAGAAATCATTTAAGAAGATCTATATCATGCTTGGAATAAATGAATTAGGTCGTGGTACAGCCAAGTCTTTTGCAGAAGAATATAAAAAAGTAATAGGTAAAATTCATGAATTACAGCCTAATTCAATCATATATATACAAGCAATTATGAACGTAACGAAGAAGAAATCGGATACCGATCCTATCTTTAATAATAAAAATATTCGAACTCGTAATGAGCATATTAAGAAGCTAGCGAATAATAAAAATATTTTCTATATCGATGTGAATGAAGCAATAACGGATAGGACAGGAGGAATTCCTCAGAAGTATACGTTTGATAACATTCATCTAAAAGCAGCTTATTATAAGATCTGGACGAAGTTCTTGATGAAGCATGGAATTGTGGTGAAGTAGGAAGGGGTTTTAGAAGATATAGAATTAGCATAATTAGATATAAAAAGAATAATACCATGGAGTTTTTAGGGATAAATAGGGTCCTAAACTTCATGGTATTTTTATGTGACAATATGAGGTAAATATTCAACATTTTATAAAGTGATATATTTAATGAATTTGTTAAGGTATTAGTAGGTACGTATAAGGTATAGATTTTTTATAAATATGATAAGAGTTTCGGATAATCAGAGTTAATTGATGATTTACATTCTTCGATTATTGCTTCCTTGTTTTCTAATTGATATAAGCCAAGACATAATTTATAGGCATCTGAAGATTCTTTATAGTTTTCTAAAGCATAGAGTGTTTTGAACTTTAATTTTAATAAATTAGCTAAATTATATAGGGAATTTGATGATAATAAAAATTGGATACCTTTTTCTATATAATGTAGAGCTGTTTTGTGATCGTTACAACGTTGATAATTTAAAGTAAGATTATAGATTGCAATTTGATAAATTTTAGTCTCAAATTCAGTAGATTGATAATAAGTAATCTCTGGTATAAGCTTCTTATCAATACTTTGGATCATTTGACTAAAAATATGATTAGCTTCCTGTGGTCTATTTAATTTATTTAGGTTACATGCAAGGCAGTTCAATAGGCATAGATCAGTATTGGAGTAAAAGATGATTTCAAAAGTATTAATAGAAAAAGAAGGGTTCTCATACTGAAGCCCTTGAACACAATAGTCGAGTGAGATAGTGTAATTATGTAAGTAACAATTATTATATAAGGCTTTATAATAACATAGCAGAGCAGCATTTTCACTAGTTTTAAAATGAGAAGTTTGCTCCATTTCATGAATGTAATGTAATAATTTTGCCCAATCTTCGTTATCAATACATGATTCTGCATTCTGTTTTAAATCCCATACATTTGGAGAAGTGTTACGAATTAAAAATTTATAATAAGCTTGTATATCATAATTCAAACGATTAGAAAGTAAATGTAAATTATGATTAGAAGGTTCTACTTCATTTTTCTCCCATCTTATATAGGTACGACGGTCACAGATTCCTTTACAGGTATCTTCTTGGGAAAGGTTCTTTGATTCACGTAGAGATTTTAATAGTTCACCTAAAGTGTAGTAGGTCATGTAAGTCACCCCTTATATGTAAAGTATGATTACTATCATGTGGCAGTAATGTCACTTGTAGACTTGCTGTAAAAAAATTATAATACAAAAAAAGGTAAAAATAAAGGAGAACATAGCAGAAAATAATATATGCTACATCATATAATAGTTATGTATCCATACAGTAACGAGGGTGATAGAGTTTTTCTTGAAAAAGAAAAACTCTATTTGTGCAATAAAAAATATTAGAGGGGGAATGGATTTTGAGTGAAAATTATGTAGTAACAGTTGAAAATCTAAACAAATATTATGGAAAGCGTCAAGTGTTAAAGGATGTGTCCTTTCACATATGTCCAAATGAAATCGTAGGATTTATTGGTCCAAATGGTGCAGGAAAGTCAACCACAATGAAATGTATGTGCAATCTAATCTTTCCAGATAGCGGAACGATATGTATAGGCGGATATGATATTCTAAAAGAAAGGGACAAAGCCTTATCTTGTCAAGCCGCTCTAATAGAAAGCCCAGGATTATATATGGATATGACAGGGAAAGAGAATATTAATCTTATTGCTAAGATGCGAAAAGTGCCCAAGGAAAGAGTAAATGAGTTAATTGAGTTTACTGGGTTAGATAAGAAGATTAATCTCAAAGCAGGTAAATATTCTATGGGTATGAAGCAACGACTTGGACTCGCGATTGCCCTTTTAAGCAAACCACAATTCTTAATTTTAGATGAACCGACCAATGGCCTTGATCCAACTGGAATTATTGACTTAAGAAATACATTACATAACCTAGTTAAGGAAGAAAAGATATCGATTTTATTCTCTTCTCACCAATTAGGAGAGATTGAAAAGCTAGCAAATCGTATCATCTGTATTAATAATGGTAGAATTATTGATACTCCACAAGCGTTAGATGGAAATATGCACTATATATTACAAGTATCTGATGTGATAAATACAAAGAAAATCTTAGAACAAAGAATAGCTAACGATAAGATAGAGGTACTTGGAACGGATAGTCTAAAAGTAATGGTAGATGATCAAGAGTTATTCTCAGAAAGTCTGAAAGAAATATTGAATCAAGATATCAAAATATTGGATATATATAAGATGGAACTAGATATCGAATCTATCTATCAAGAAGTGTATGGTGATCATCATGAGTAGATTAATTCGGACGGAATTATATAAATTTATCAAACAAAGAAAGAATCAATTGATTCTAGAGGGGTTAGCCTTATTTTTCATTGGAGTTATTGTGTATTATAGTTATCAAGAGATGAACTATGATAGAGCAACACAGAAATCAATGCAAATGGAGTATGATAATGCAAGTGGTATTCAGCAGTCATTATCTATGTATAAGGCAAGCTTAGAAAAGGCAAATACAGAGCAAAAAGAAAGGATGCTTAAATCTCACCCACGTATTAACGAGGAATTTGACTTCTGGGATCAAGAGAAGATAACTTCTTTTCAACTAGTATATTATTATAAGAATCATAAGGTGAAGGGTGAAAAATATAGAAAAGAGATTGAGATTAAGAAATATGAAAATTTACTAATAGGAGCGAAAAGCAAATTTATTAGTAAAGAGAACTTAAAAGCAAAAGGGGAAGCGCCGGCTGAGTTACAAAGACAGATTACATTGGATAAATATTTGATTAAACATAATATAAAAATTGGGAATAATCCCTATCACTTAACTGGAATTAACTTTTTGTATTTGATGCTCAAAGGTTATATTCCAATGATCTTATTAGGATTGGTTACTCTATTATGTATCGACATCTTTATAGGGGAGATGGAGGAGGGAAGTTATAAACTCTATCTGACACAACCTTTTGCCCGAGGAAAAATCTTTATATCGAAGATAATAAGTGCTGGAATAACAAGTGTAGGCGTTGTAACAGTATTATTATTCATAAGTTTTTGTATCACTAGTATTATGAATGGCGTGGGGGATATTCACTATCCTGAGACAATAGCAGAAAATAAGATGTTATATTCGTTAGTTACAATCAGTAATAGCATAGGAAACGTAAAGATCGTATCCATAGGAACGTACTTAGTAATGGGGTATTCGTTATTTTTTGTTCTATTAATTGCCACCGT
The DNA here is from genome assembly GCF_016591975.1 of Anaeromicropila herbilytica. Taxonomy (GTDB): domain Bacteria; phylum Bacillota; class Clostridia; order Lachnospirales; family Lachnospiraceae; genus Anaeromicropila; species Anaeromicropila herbilytica. The sequence goes on from NZ_AP024169.1 coordinate 168,925, forward strand.
GATGATGACAATGTTTATCTCTGTTATAACAGATTCTACTTCAGTAACTATTGGGGTAATTACAGGATTAATATTGCTCAGCTTTGTATTTAGTTCTTTCCTAGACGAGAAAACTTCCCTGCATGGTTATTATTTCTTGGGATACATTAATATATATAACATACTAAATGCTCAAATAAATGCACCACTCCTACTTGGAATTTTGTTAAATGGAATAATAGTTATCTTATTGTTTCTGATTAGTTGTTACACATATCAGAGAAAAGATTTGTTAGGAGGTGTAAGTTAGTGGGAGTGTTAATATGGAATGAATTAAAAAGAAGGATTCGGCAAGTGAAAACTTGGGTGCTTATATTAGTATTAATATTAATTTCAATATTAGTGATTAAGAATTATAAAGCAAATGAGTATAAGGTATACTATACAATGGGAGATGCTTTTCAGAGCTTAGCCGGATATCAGGTAGATGATATAGAAAAGTTGAATAATAAAAATACATATAAAATAGTTAAGTATAGTTATGATTTATTGGATAAAGCAGGAAAACAAGCGGATCAAGCAATACAAAATAATGATATGAAAGAGTATAATAGGGCAACTACATTTGGCTACTTATTATTAGCAAAAGAAGGTGCGGAAAGAGATGGAAGATTACGAGAGATTAGTTTTCGAAATAAAACAAAAGGGATGTGGGAACAGGTTAGTAATGGAGTGGATTATGATAAGGTGAGTTTTGAACCTGTGTCATTCTATCATAACAGGGGAATGTATTTTGAATTTTTGTTGGATGCACAGTTTTACTATAACTTATATCAAAAAGGATTACAGGATAGTAATGAATACCAAATGGATAGCATGACCTTCTGTTATCATTATTATAACAAGATTATACCAATGTTTATTGCTTTCTTGGTTTTGATTCTTATGTTCGATAGTATAAACCAAGAGCATAGTAATGGAAGTATAAAACTATTACTAACGCAGCCACTTTCTAGAATGAAATATTTAATAACAAAGATAATTGTTGGGATATTGCATACGCTATTTGTTACCATTTTAGGTTCGATACCAATTGTAATTGCCTATGGAATTGGAGATCATTTTAAAAACTTCAATTATCCAGTGGTGTATTTAAAGAATAGTTTTAGTTCTTTAAGCTCAATACATAATTATGTAGAATACGATCTTATAAAAAGGGGAGAAAATATTATTATTGGATATAACTATTTATCTTTTTATCCCAAAGGAGTTAATGGAGGTATTAGCAATCAACTTACTGTAATGCCGTTATATCAATTCCTAGGATTATCTCTTCTTCTTTTATCCGTTTGTATTTTATTTTTTGTATCATTGAATGTATTAATCTCTAGTCTATTAAAAAATAAAATAGTAGCATTTTTATCATCAGCATTGATTACGATAGTAGGTATGGTCTTAAGTAATCCGTTGATTACTTCGGATTCTTATAATTATAGTCCGTTTTCCATGACGAACCCCATACGTATCCTAGGAGGCACCTATAATGTAGCAGCATTACCAGCAATATTGATATACCTAGGTGCAAGTTTCATACTTATTACGATCAATATATTATATTTTAGAAAGAAAAATTTATAAAGCTTTATTAGCAAAAAATTACAGAAATCAACAATCAAGGAGATTGTTCAATGAAGCAAAAGCCAACAAGAAGAGAGACAAAAAGAGTTATAGCACTTATTCTACGTACAATAAAGCATATCTATTGCATTGATAAAGTATATTTTGCAATAACCTTCATCTTAAATATTCTGATTGGAATATCATCTGCCGCATCTATCTGGGCAACTAAGATATTAATTAATGCAATTGCGAATGTAAATCATATTAAAATGAATGGTGTATTGGAAGTGCTCGTTATCTATGCAATAACTAACATCATAATTCAAGGAGTCGGTTCAGTTAGCAAATATATAACATCAGTTCATCAAATGAAAGTTGATTATAGAGTTAACATGGATATATTGAGTAAATGTAATGAGCTCCATCTACGGGATTTTGAAGACTCTGAACTATATAATACCTTAAGAAGAGCAGAAGGAGATGGAGCAACTAGGGTATACTTTATATATTCTAAGATATTAACTAGTATATCGCAGTTATCATCCGTAATATCAGTTGCAATTATGATGTTATCATGGAAGTCTTTTATTTTTCTACTAGCATTAATTGTTCCAATAGCCACAACAATTGTAAATGCTATAATCGGTTATCTCAGTTATCGAATAAATTATAATAGAACATATGAGATAAGAAAGATGAGTTATATCAATTATTTATTAACAAATGATATTGCGTATAAAGAAATTAAGATATACAATATTGGCAAATATTTAACAAATATATACTCTGACATATATAACAAGAAGCAAAAGCAAGATATGGGTATCGCGAGAAAAAGGGCAATCTGGTCCATTATATTAGGATATATAGACGAGCTAATTGGAATATTCATTATATTTCGAATTGTATTAATGGCTGCGGAAGGAAAATTGTTGGTAGGAGATACGGTAGCGTATATTAATAGTTTAGGATCAATACAATCCAGCGTGACAGGATTCCTCAATAATATGGCAGATATTTATAGTGATATTTTATATATTGAAGAATTCTATAAATTTCTAGACCTTGAGAGAGAGGACAATATTGATGGTAATATAAGAATTAATGGAATTGATAAGATAGAGTTTAGACATGTTTCTTATCAATATTCAAGTAATTCATTTTACACATTAAAAAATATTAATTTTACAATACATAGAAATGAAATCATAAGCGTTATTGGTGAAAATGGTTCTGGGAAAACTACATTAATTAAGTTATTAGTTGGATTTTATAATGATTATGAAGGTGATATATATATTAATGAAGTAGAGTTAAGAATGATTGATAAACTGAGCTTACATCAACAATTGGGTGTTATTTTTCAAGATTACAACAATTATGAATTTACGTTTCGAGAAAACTTTGCATTTGGTAATTTAGATTGTATGAAAGAAGACAATAAAATTATATCTATATTATCAGAAGTCAGGCTTAATAATATATATAATAAATTACCAGGTGGATTAGATACTCAGATGGGGCATTGGTTTGATGGACAAGAGCTATCTAGAGGGCAGTGGCAAAAAGTTGCACTTGGTCGAGCATTTATAAGAGATGCGGATGTGTATATCTTAGACGAACCAACAGCAGCACTGGATCCAATCTCTGAAAATGAAATATTTCAAATCTTAAAGCAAAAGACAAAGGATAAAATAAGTATATTAATTACTCATCGAGTATCTAATATTAGTGAGATTAAGCCAAGAGTATTACTAATAGATAATGGAACACTTATAGCAGATGGCTACCATTCTGAACTGATTGAGAACTGTAGCAAATATCAACAGCTATATTATGGGAAGACTCAAGAAGCATAGGTATCTTTTTATTTCTGATGGTGGTTATGGGTAAAGTCATCAATCAAGAAAATATCTTCAGAGTCAACAAAAAGCAAGAACGCGAATCATTAGATACAAAGTTTGAAAGAAAATAATATTTGAAAGGAATGCCACAAATCGATTCTTTCAACCTCTTATAATGTGGCAGTGCATAGGGCAGTAGATGCGTTATGGAATGGGTGGAATCATGAAAAGAAAACATTATTTAATAGCGCTATTATCAATCACCATAATAATTGTAGCAACACTAGTAATAACATCGTTTCGTTCGGGAAAGGTTAACTTAGAACAAGTAAAAGCACCACAAAAAGGGGAAGAGATTGCTGTAATAAAAACGAATTATGGGGTCATGAAAATGCGTCTATTTCCTAAAATTGCGCCAAAAGCAGTTGAGAATTTTACAACACAAGCTAAAAAAGGTTACTATGATGGCAAGACTTTCTATCGAATTAAAAAGGATTACTTTATACATGCTGCGAGTCCAGAGACGGATAAGCCAGAAAGTATCTGGGGAAAATATTTTGAAGATGAATTCGATGAAAAGTATATACATATTAATGGAGCAGTTAGTTTAGCAAATATGGGAGAAGCCGATACTAACGCAAGTGAGTTCTTTATCGTACATAATAAGAAAGTAGAAGATGATATCATGCAGACAATGGAGGACTTAGAAGCAGATGGCGACTATGCAAAAGATATCGTAAATGCCTATAAGAAGTTAGGTGGTGTTCCAGATTACGATATGAAATATACCGTATTTGGACAAGTATATGAAGGACTAGAGGTTGTAGATAAGATTGCGGATGTTGAAGTAGATGAGCAGAACTTTCCGAAGAAAGATGTAATTATTCAGTCGATTAAGATTGAGAAATACAAATAAATGATATTGATTTGATGGATAGAATAAGATATGTAAGAAAGAATACAATGAGGTTTCAAGAACTTTGATAATTTTCTGAAATTTCATTGTATTTTTTTGTTTAGTGCTAATTGCTTGAATATATTTAGAAACAGGTCATTAAACGGACGAACCATTTTACAGGATATATATATATTCCAGATCGGAGGTGTTTTAAATAACAATAGGTAAAACAAAATGTTAAAATCTGAGAAATAATACTTGAAATTACCTGGTGACAGGTGTAACATATATGCATTGGTGACAGATGTCGCTCGTCTAGTATTCCATTGAAAGGAGTCCATATGAAATATGAATTAAAATCAATATTTAAAAACAAAGTCACATGGATCTTTATCTTTATATTAATAATCCTTTGCCTAAAGACCGTGCTATTTCTAGAAGTGAATAATTTTAATAATGAAAATGCAAAAGATCTGGCTTATCAAGCTGCAATGCAGGAAGCAACAATTGGCCTAGAGAAGAGAGGATTTTATTCACAAAAACATTCTGCTAATGAGACAAAGTGGTTTGAGAATATGTTAGCTTTTGATAATTGGAAAGTAGATACCTATCGGTATATCTCAAAATGCTATAAAAAAAATAAAAAATCAGTGGAAAAAGAAGAATTTATATTTAATTTACAGACTTATATCTGTGTGTTTAATCTAAATGCAGATCCAGAGAAAGGCCATAAGGCAGCATCAGTAGTATTTGATAAAATGTTAGATCAAAATGAATCAATTTTAAAATTAAAAGAATTACCCTTTAATTATGAAGAATTAGTTGGAAATCCATATGCTTCCGAAGACGATAAAGCTGCATTATATAAATCATCTAAATATAGTATTGAATATAACTGCACTCTTCTAAAAAACTATGGAGGACCAATTAATATTAATCCGTTGTGGTTTTTAAGTAATCAACTAAGCTTCGATCAACTTCCAACGGTATTGATTGGAGTCTTAATAATTCTGTTTGCCACCTCGGTAATGGTAGAAAGCAAGAAAAATAGAAGTATACAACTTGTGGAATTGGTTCCGGGTAAAAGAGTACATATTTTTACACATTATTATCTTAGTATATGGATTAGTTCTATTGTGATAATTGGGATAGGTTTTGGAATACCTTTATTGATACTTGGTTTAAGACACGGTATTCACGGGTGGAATCTTCCAATTCTAGTAGATCCTAATGGTTTCTTAGGATTGAAACCCTATGTGCATACAAGCGATTGGGGTATCACAGGGATAGGTAAGGCTTACGGTGGAAGGAAGATAGAAGGATATGATAGTATCCCACCATCTACACTTGTATTCTGGCCAGTGTGGAAGTTTATGATAACTGCATTTATTGTATCCTTTTTAAAGATTGTATTCTTAAACTTAGTTGGATGTGGAATAGGCTTATTAGCAAAGAGATATAGAACAGCGCTCTTGATATCCGTATGCTTTGCAGGAATCTATGGAATCAGTCAATATGTACCAGCAAATCTAAAATGGAATCCATTCTCCATCCAGTCAGGTTGGGATACGGCGCTTGGAGGAACACATGTGACCTGGCTAAATGCAGTGATACTACTTGTGGTATCCATAGTTATAGTAAGCATAGCAATTATTAGATGGAATAATAAGAGGGACTACTAGAATTAGAGGGTCAACAATTGAGAGGAGAAGTAGGATGTCAGTATTATCAATCACGGGATTAAATAAACAAATCGGTAATCACAGAATATTGAAGAATATAGAATTCGATGTAAAGGAACAAGAGATTGTCGGATTCCTTGGACCAAATGGAAGTGGTAAGTCGACAACAATAAAATGCATCTGTGGGCTATATCATATGACGTCTGGAAAGATATTAATCAATGGAGCGGATGTTACAACAAAAAGGAAAGAAGCACTAAGTGCATTGGGAGCAAGTATAGAGTCACCTTCCCTATATCCACAGTTAACTGGAAGAGATCATCTAAAGCTAATGGGAAGATGGAGAAAAGTTAGTAGAGAACGTGTGAAAGAGATGGAGGAGTATACTGGATTAGGAGTTCATCTAGATAAGTTAACGAATGGATATTCTATGGGAATGAAGATGAGGTTAATGTTAGCTATGACGCTATTGGCCAAGCCAAAATTAATTATATTAGATGAGCCTACAAACGGTTTAGATCCTCAAGCAGTATTCGAACTTCGTGAGCAGATGGAAGCCATTCGAAGAGAGGGCTCCTCCATATTATTTTCTTCTCATCAACTAGGTGAAGTGGAGAAGTTAGCCGATCGTGTTGTTATCCTAGATCAAGGAGAAAAAGTATATGATGGAATTATTCCAACACATCTTATGAGAGGGCTTGAATATCATCTTCAGGTATCAGATGTGCAAAGAGCAATAGAACAATTGTCAGGAGAAGTAGGAAAAGAGATAAGAGTGCTAGAGAAGGGCGATGGGTGGATTGCATTAACCATAGAGAGTAAGGAACAATTTAACCAGATGATATCTTCTCTTCAATCCAACCAGATCTCGGTATATGATATCATAAAATGTGAAGCTAATCTGGAAGATTTCTATAAGACGATCTATGAGAGGAGCGGTAGTAATGATAAAGAATGAGATAAGGATGTTTCTAAGTAAGAAAAATCTACTATGCCTCCTCATTGGTATCATTTCCGTTCTACTAATCTATCAGTTCGACTATGTTGCAAAATATAAAGACTATCCGAATACAAAATTAGAGGAGATTAGTGAGCATGCAAAGGATATTGAGACCTATGCAAAAGCATATCAGAATCGCCTAGAGCGTATTCGAAAAGAGTATCCAGGTCATCCAAAGACAAAGGAAGCAGAGATAATGGCAAGAGTATGGAGTACATATAGTATTCGAAATACGAATCTTGGGAGTTGTTGGAAATGGCCAAATCGTTATGAGAAGAGAATAAGGGAAGCAGAGGACGAGCTCGATACCCAATTAGTAGAAGTATCAAAAGAGAATATTGCAGTTGGGATAACCAATCTATATCGTAATACGAAGAGAGACTGGAAGCAAAGAATGGAGTTACGAAAAGCTTATCAGAATATGAATCAGGATGTTCCTATTAATAAAGTAATTCCAACAGGGGCATACGTCTTAAATGACGCACTTTCCGGAATCAGTCTGATGTTCTTGCTGATGATGATTCTGATTATTATTTGGAACTTTGACAGTTGGGCAGCAGATTTTGAACAGATCACATATAAAGTCATATTTACTTTACCATATGGCAGGAAAACTCTATATCTCGCTAGGTTTGGTACTCGATTTCTTTTATCGATATGTGGTTTAGGTATTATGCTTGGTGTTCTGTTCTTACGTGCAGTTTTCGCATATGGAACAGGATTTGATGACTATGTCATTGTAAATACAACTGCTACGAGAACATTCGGCTTTTTTAAAACAGCATGGTCATCCTTAATGAGAACCGATCAAGCAGTGCCAATTACCCATTCTATAGGCATTAGCGTAGGCGTCACATTGCTATTTCTGCTGTTCGCAATCTCACTGATTCACTTTTTGTCTTTTACTATTAAGAATCAGATGGGAACTATTATTCTGATTGCAGTTGGAATGATATCAATAGTTACATATAGTTTATATCCGAAGGAGAGTAGTGCGGTTGGGGGTAACGTATTATTGTATTTTCAAAGTGGTAGTGCATTACATGGTGCGTTAGGAATAGGGATTCCGTTGATGCTTAGCTTGCTTATGATTGCTACGTTAGCTCTACTGGGAATAGCTATGGTTTGGATAGAGAAGCGTGAATTATAAGTGTTAACTTCAGGAAAATTCAGACTTACATATAGCTTAATATGATAAATGTGATAAAAAAGTATTTTGGCTGACGCTATTGCTTTTTACATCGGTTCTGATCAAATAAAACCCTTACATTAGGTTTAATACTACGTAAACTTAACGTAAGAGTTTTTTATATTACTAGATTGAAGTATCTAACTATAGTAAAATAATAATGTATTTTTATGCATTCAAAGTAAATATATAATTCTCAATGGTATGTGAATATACGCGATATCCTTTGCGTTGCATTAATTTAATAATAGGATTATCTTGTGAAGTGCACTCACACATTATGATCTCAGCAGGATACTTTTGCGTATCAAGGGACTCAAGAATATGATAATCAAAACCTTCCACATCAATATCTATTATGTTTGGATAGGTAGCATAATTTTCGCTGATAATTCGATTGATATTTCGTATAGGTATAATTTCTTCTGTATATGGTTCGGTTTGCATTAGATAACTAGCGTGCTCTTTATCAAAAGTATTAAGGCCAGGAGTTCTAGGAAAGTTATAGTATGTTAATGTACTATCCTGATTGGAAGCTCCAATTTTGAGTAAGGTATCATTTGAACGATATTCCTCAATCAGACTATGAAATGTGGGATTCGGTTCAACTAGAACACCGTGATATCCTAACTCATGAAGGATAAAAGTATTATTACGCATAATTGGATGACATACACCGATATCAAGATATTGAATGTCTTCCATACCTAGTCGCAAGGCTAATTCAAGTAAAAAGATATCATCAGCATTTTTCCCATTCCATATAGGTAGGGTCCGACTGCCTTTTTTGACATCTAGTAGATTATAGATAATCGTATCAGCGTTAACTCCTAATTCATTAAGTTTATCAATAATCTCTTTTTCATAAATTGTATAAATGACGATAAGTATTTTCCCTTGAAGCTCAAGTAATTTCTCTGCTGGATAGATATTCAAGCCCTGATATTTCTCATCTATTCTATTTTTTCTACCATCAACAATGAATTCCATAGGATAGTAGTCCTTTCTATAGTTTCTTTCCAGTAATGTTCCGGTTCCCCAACCTATGATGAAATCATATTTCGATTGGATATCAGATATAATTGTTCTTGATATATATTTCATTTCATTTCTCCTCACTGTTTTAGTTATACTATTAAGCACACTTATTCGCTTTGTATTTGTTCAGTAGTATCAAAAAAAGCATATTTTAATGCTTTTCTCGATACTACTGAACTCCAAAATATTCAATAACATATAAAACATTTTGACTCATAATATTTTAAAGAATGGTAATAATAGTAGATATATCTTAAATAATATATCGTCATACCTGAGATAAAACTTTATTAATAATTTTAATTATGAGCTAAAATATAAATGTTATTTAAAAGTTCTATTTAGATAATATAGAAGAAATAAGTAAGTTTTTGAATGTACTTAGTGGTACAATAGTAAGATAGCCCCATTATTTAGGTTAGAAGAAAAATCTAAATAATGAGGCTATCTTTGTTTAAGAAAATCATATCTAAGTGTATTTTACCTAATAGTTAATGGCCTTCTCTACTTAAAATTATTTCGTCTGAAATACCTCATGAATCGTAGGCATTAACTCACTAATCTTAATATGTTGAGGACATTCTTTCTCACATGCTTTACATTTGCGACAGGCATCTGCTTTTGTCTCAATCTCAGTATAGAGTTCAGAAGCTTTCTCCATATTAACAGAAGCAGTTGTATTATAAGCTTCAAATGTCTTTGGAATGTCAAGTCCGAAAGGACATGGCATACAGTAAGCACATTTGGTACAAGGTACTAGGGCCATCGTATCAAATACAACTTTTGCATGTTCAAGCATTTTAATGTCATTTGGTGTTAACATACCAATGGAAGAACGATCTGCATAAGATAGATTGTCCATTGTCTGAGTCATATCGCTCATACCACTTAATAAGAGACTTACTTCTTCCATATTCCATAAGTAATCAAGAGACCATTCTACAGGAGTCTTGTCCTTTGATAATACATCTTGAACACCCTTTGGAGGAATAGCTAGTTTACCACCTAATAATGGTTCCATAATGATTACACCAAGTCCTTTTTCAGCAGCATTTCTAAAGCCTTTTAGACCTGCTTGATAGTCCGTATTAATGTAATTCAATTGAATCTGACAGAAATCCCATTTATCATATCCATTTAAGATTGTCTCGAAAGCTTCGTATTCATCATGGAAAGAGAAGCCGATATAACGGATCTTACCGTCTGCTTTTGCCTGTTCCATTCTAGAAAGTAGATCATATTTTAATACAGTATCATTCCAACGATCTAAACTAAGCGCATGAAGTAGGTAGAAATCAATATATTCTACATCAAGTTTTTCAAGTTGTTCGTCTAATAATCGATCAAAATCTTCTGGTTTTTTGATTGCCCATACAGGAGATTTGGTTGCTAGATAAGTTTGGTCACGGTAACCGTCTTTTAGAGCTTTTCCAACAAGGATCTCACTCTTTCCGCCATGATAAGGATATGCAGTGTCAACATAATTAACCCCGTTATCAATTGCAAGACGAATCATCTTAATTGCTTCCTCTTCGTTGATTTCGTTACCATTTGCTGTTTGTAGGATAGGAAGTCTCATTGCGCCGAATCCAAGTGCAGATATCTCTAAGCCTGTATTACCGAATTTTCTGTATCTCATTGGGTACTCCTTTCAAAAGTAAGCGTAATTAATAATAATCCTATTATAACAGAAAAAGGTAGGTATTAAAAGTGATCAGATATTGTAAAGAGTAAGGATGAATTCAGCAAAAAGAACATTACAAATGATTTACTAATATATGCTAGCGTGCTAAAATAAGTTAAATTAGCAGGCTTAATAAAAGTATATCAAATAAGCGTTTGTATTGGGAATCGATTGGTTGTATTAATAAAAAAGTATGTAATATCAAAGTACGTTTTACAAATATATTGAGGTGATAGAAATGAATACTTTTAAAGTTGGAGATGTTATAAGAAAAACAAGGCTAGGATTAAAGATTACTCAAGAGCAGCTCTCAGATGGAATATGTTCGGTCGGTTCATTGTCAAAAATAGAGAATAATTTGCAGGTGCCAACAAAAGCAAATTTCGATGCATTAATGCAAAGAATGGGAAAGACAGGAGACATTTATTATTCCTTTGTTAGTGAGAGGGACTTTGATATTCAGGAAATGAAGCATAGAATTACGCTCTTTATGTCAGTTAGACAGTATGAGGAAGCGAGAAAAATACTGATGGAATTCGAAAAACTAGTTGATAAAAAAGAGGTATTAAATATTCAATTTATCTTATATATAAAGGCAATTATCGATAAGAACAACGGTGAGAGTCTGGAACATGTCTTAGATCTATTTCTTCAAGCAATTAAAATAACAATTCCCAATTTTAATGTGAATAGACTTAGCAACTATTTATTGACGGATGAAGATATAATGATAATTAATAACATTGCGTTAGCGTATTATAATTTAGATAATAAAGAAGAGGCAATTAAATTAATGTATGAATTAATTGATTACATAGAAGATAGATACATAGATACCAAGAGTAAAGTGGAAAAGTTACCACTTATACTATACAATTTATCAAAATGGCTTGGATTAGAGAAAAGATATGAAGAGGCAATTGATATATGCAATAAAGGGGTCGAGGTATGTAACAAACATGGAAAGCTAAGATGCTATGGTGAAATTATATATAATAAAGGATATAATTTATACGAATTAGATAGAAGAGAAGAAAGTATTGACTGTATAAAACAAGCATACTATATATTCCTTGCTCAACAGAATACAGAGTATGCTTCCAATGTAGTAGCATTTGCAAAAGAGAATCTTAACTTAAATCTAGAACTATAATTAATTGGTAATTTCAATATCAGGTAGAGGATAATGAAGTTCAATAGGATGAGTAGTGGAGTTAGGTGCTATAGATGCTGTATTACTTAGAGTTAAGGTTGGTATTGCTAATAATCCTAATGTAAGAGCTGAAAGAATAACCTTTTTAACTTGTTTTTTCATAAAAACATCTCCTTTTCTATTAGTAAAAACATTTTTATATTACCATATAACTTTTTAAAAGACCATGAAGTCTCAGGAAAATTTATTGTAATTAATTAAAATTTTCCTGAGACCTCATGGTCTTTTGAGAATATATACTTTATAATATGAATATAACTTGATGATGGTTGTGCTTTAAACACTAGGGAATAGGACTATTATATTGGAAGGGAGCAATAATGAGTGATGTATTCAATTTCTGTTTTAGGGAAGAAGGCAGAGAAACTAGAAGATATTGCAATCATTAGTGCTAGGAGTATTAGACTATTATTTAAAGTATGGAGTGCATCTTGTTTATAGATAGTATATTCTAATTTACAAAAGAGAAGATTGTAAGAACGCTCCTTTTTAATTTAAATCATCTCTATAAAATAGGCATCGATACTCGATGCCTATTTTTCTAACGCTCTATTAATAAAAAATTTGATTCTAAAAGATTATTTTCTTAAACATATCTTATTTCTTTGACCACTTCACTAGATTATCCCATTCATCCTTAACGCCATTACCAGGCCAGTTGCCAATTACAATTAAGAAGCCAAAGGCTACAACTGCAAGGATTGATTTTGTCATCTTTTTCATGCTAATAATCTCCCTTCTTCCGAAACATTATAAAATAAAAACACTCATTATATGGATAATTATAGCATAATGAGAGAACTTTTCATATATCCTTTCTCTCTTCTGCTTTATAATAATATGGTATTAACCTTCGCAGTTTCAAAACCTATATTATACTTGAAAAATTCAGTCAATACAGTATATTAATTGCCATGATTGAAACTTTTACATCGCCCGGACTTTGACTCATTTGTGAAGTTACTTATGTTAAATCACTTTGAATTAGATATAAAAAGTTCACTGTTTGACGAACAAAGTGAGGAGTTTGAACTTTTTATATCTGTTTTTTCAAAGTTATTAAACATTAGTAACTTCCAAATGAGTCAATGGAACGTAAGATGTAAAAGTTTCAATCATGGTAATTTCGATAACCTAACTCTGAATTTATCAAGTATTCACTAATCTTATGAACTGCGAAATTCAATTACGACACTTTTTCTATAAATCCTTGCATTTTATAGAAAATATACTTAAACTCTGCTAAAATGTTTCATAGAATCATACCAACTAGAAAGAATGTTCATACTTAGATTAGAATAGACAAGGCCATAATAGGCAGTTAGGAGTTATAGATGAAATCATTAGTAATAGCAGAAAAACCCTCCGTGGCAAGAGATATTGCCAAGGTATTAAAATGTTCCAAGAAGATAAATGGAGCAATTGAAGGAGAACGCTACATTGTAACTTGGGGATTGGGGCACTTAGTAACATTAGCGGATCCAGAGAGCTACGATGATAAATATAAGGAATGGAAGATGGAGCACCTTCCAATGTTACCACAGAGATTTGAGCTAGTGGTAATTAAGCAGACCAGTAAGCAATACCAAGGAGTAAAAGCTCAGATTCAGAGAAATGATGTATCAGAGATAATTATAGCAACTGACGCAGGACGTGAAGGGGAACTAGTGGCACGTTGGATCTTAGAAAAGGCGAAGAATCGCAAACCAGTTAAGCGTCTATGGATCTCATCGGTTACAGACAAGGCAATCAGAGAAGGATTTGCACATTTAAAAGATGGTAGAGAATATGAGAATTTATATCAGGCAGCAGTAGCAAGAGCAGAGTCGGATTGGATTGTAGGAATGAATGCTACAAGAGCTCTTACCTGTAAATATAACGCAAGCTTATCCTGTGGTCGTGTTCAGACACCAACCTTAGCCATGATTGCAAAGAGAGAGGAAGAGATTAAGAGCTTTAAGCCAGTTCCTTACTATTCCCTAATTGGTAGAGTGAATGGAATAACCCTTCAGTTAAGAAATAAGAAAACAAAAGCTTATACTACATTTGATAAAGCAGAGATAGAATCTACATTAAAGATTGTAACAGGTAAGAACGGAGTAATCACAGAATTAAAGACTACATTGAAAAAGTCTTATTCTAAGGGATTATACGACTTAACAGAGCTTCAAAGGGATGCGAATCAAAAGTATAACTTCTCAGCAAAAGAGACGTTAAATATCATGCAAAGGTTATACGAGAATCATAAAGTACTTACTTATCCTAGAACAGATTCAAGATATCTTACCACAGATATTGTGGGTACCTTGAAAGAACGTTTAGAATCAATTAGCGTAGGTCCGTATAAGAAGTTTACTGCGAAGATAGTAAATAAGCCGATTATAGCAAACTCTTCTTTCGTGGATAACAGTAAGGTAAGTGATCATCACGCAATTATACCAACCGAACAGTATGTGAACCTTGATAACATGAGTAATGACGAGAGAAAGATCTATGATCTGGTAGTGAAGAGATTCTTAGCAGTTCTTTACCCACCATGTGAGTATGAACAAGTAACGGTTACCGCCCAGGTGGAATCAGAAGAATTCATAGCTAGTGGAAAGATCATTAAATCGTTTGGATATAAGGAAATCTACGACAATCAAAAGGAAGAAGAGTACGATGATAATGGCTCCATGGGAAATGGCTATCACCATGGAGCATCAGAAGAACAAGGAAACCAGTTACAAGATCAAAGACTCCCAGAGATTAAGAAAGATGAACTGTTAAAAGACATTGCATTCACGATCAAAGAAGGTAAGACAAAGCCACCAGCTCCATTTAACGAGGCAACTCTTCTGTCTGCAATGGAGAATCCAGTTAATTTCTTAGAACAAAGAGATAAAGAACTCGTAAAGACCTTAGGAGAAACAGGTGGTTTAGGTACTGTTGCAACGAGAGCAGATATTATAGAAAAATTATTTGGAAGCTTTTTAATGGAGAAAAGGGGCAGAGATATCTTTATTACTTCCAAAGGTAAGCAACTCTTGGAGTTAGTTCCAGAAGAACTGAAAAAGCCTGAGTTAACCGCACAGTTAGAGATGAAGCTATCAAAGATAGCAAAAGGTAGCCTAGGGAAGGGACAGTTAATGAAGGAAATGGAATCCTATACGAAAGAGCTCGTAGAAGAGATCAAAGTAGGAACAGGAACGTTCCGTCATGATAACCTAACAAATACGAAATGTCCTGACTGTGGAAAGAGAATGTTGCTTGTAAATGGTAAGAATAGCAAGATGCTAGTATGCCAAGACCGTGAATGTGGGCATAGAGAAACCATTGCCAGAACTAGTAATGCAAGATGCCCAGTCTGCCATAAGAAGATGGAACTAAGAGGGAAAGGTGATGCCCAGATCTTTGTGTGTGCCTGCGGTCGTAAAGAGAAACTAACTGTATTTCAAGAAAGACGTAAAAAAGAAGGTGCAGGAGTTACGAAAAAAGACGTTCAAAAATTTATGAATCAGCAGAAAAAAGAGGCAAATGAACCAATTAATAATGCCTTTGCACAAGCTTTTGCTAAGATAAATCTAGAGGATAAGTAAAAGTGATTCAAGAAAGAAATAGGCTAGTATAACTTATATTGTAATAAGACTGAATGAATATGTAAAATATTGGATTGACATATACTGGTCTTTGCTTTAATATGTAATATGTATGATAGTGTATCATATATTACAACGTAAACAAAACAAATTTAATCCGAAAGGAGAGGTGTAGTTATGACAGTTAAGAATATGGTGATTTTAGATTAAACTGCATATTGGCAGGTGAATAGAAGCCTCTATGGCTCTTTTCCTTGCAGTAAAGAAACCTTTCGTGATTATGATATAAAATGGGATAATGAGAACAAGTATCCCATTCATTTTAAAAAATGAACACGTCTTAAGGCGTGTTTTTTTTGTGCGCAAAAATATAGTCATATTACTATTGAAAGGAATTCTCTACAAGCTATTTGGTGAAAAAACAATAAAAGAATGAACGGAAGCCTTTACTTAATACCGAAGGTAGGAACAAGGAAGAAACAAGTAAGGAACAAAGAAACAACAAATAAGAAACAACAAATTAGAAAGGCAACATCAAAATGAATAAACAGATTATTAAGAGAATAGAACCAAAGGAGAGTGTTTCAATGAATATAGAACATGCAATAGAAAAGGAAGCGGAGATAACAGACTTATCTCAATACGGATTTACCACCTTTTTCGAGAAACAGATAACAGAGGAAGATAAGAATAAGAATCTAATTCCAGCTAGGGTAATTGAGATTCACCGTGAAGTATTTAAAGTAGTATCCAGTTATGGACAGTCAACAGCTAGATTAAAAGGAGCCAATTTCTATGCAGAAAATACGTCAGTAGAGTATCCTGCGATAGGAGATTTCGTCATGATTCAGAAGAATCAAGGTGGCGAAGATATTATTTATCGATTACTTGATAGGAAATCTTTCTTTTCTAGAGCCAACCCCACGCTTGGAATGGGAGAGCAAGTCGTGGCA
This sequence comes from Anaeromicropila herbilytica, assembly GCF_016591975.1. GTDB lineage: Bacteria > Bacillota > Clostridia > Lachnospirales > Lachnospiraceae > Anaeromicropila > Anaeromicropila herbilytica. Next base: position 185,603 of record NZ_AP024169.1, read on the forward strand.
ACGAACTTTGATTACGTTTTCTTAATGGAATCGCTTAATTTTGACTTTAATCTAGCTAAGTTAGAGAGATATTTGACGGTAGCTTGGGAAAGCGGTGGAAGTCCTGTAGTAATACTAACGAAGGCAGATCTATGCGAGGAAGTAGAAGACTATGTGGAGCAGGTGGAAAGTATAGCACCTGGAGTTGATATATTTCCAATTAGCTCAGTGACGGGAGAAGGGTTAGAAGAAGTACTAGATTATATTAAGCCAGGAAAGACTGTTGTCTTCTTAGGTTCCTCTGGAATTGGTAAGTCTTCGTTAGTCAATGCCTTAGCAGGTGAAGAGGTTATGGAGACAAATGAGATTAGAGAAATTGACAGTAGAGGAAGGCATACAACTACCCATAGACAATTGATCCTATTACCAAATAATCGCATCATTATTGATACACCGGGAATGAGAACATTGGGAATCTGGAATGCAAATGATGGAGTATCAGAAACTTTTTCGGATGTAGAAGATATTACAAGAATGTGTAAGTTCTCTAATTGTAATCATGATAGTGAGCCCGGATGTGCAGTAAAGGAAGCACTGGAGAATGGAAATCTAACCATGAAGCGATGGAAGAGTTATCTGAAATTAAAAAGAGAAGCAAGATTTATGGAGCGAAAAGCAAGGATGTCAAAGCAAACAATGAAGATAAAGAAGAAAGGAAAATAAATATATGGAGAGTCAAGAATCGAAAAATATTGATAAAAGAGATGTACTAAAAGGAAATGTATTTTCTTATAAACTATGCAAGAACAAAAAAATTATTGTATATTGGCATCAAAAAGAAGTGAAAATGCTAAATGCAAAAGAAGGTATCAAGTTCCTAGAGAAAATTAGCATTGCAGATGATTTTGAAAAACAATTAATCATGGCAAAGATCACGGGTAATTTCAAGCATGGAAACGAAAAAAAATAAGAAATTAGAACAAAATTAAGAAAAATTTGATTTGGGTTTATAAATGTGGACACATTCTTGTGATAGACGATTAACAATCATTAGATGTGTCCAATGAAGTACTAAAACAAGTCACTGATACATATAATCATATATTTATATCACAGATGGGTGGTGATAATCTTGAGTAATTTGACGAAAGAGGAAAAGTAATGCAAAGTAACGTATTTACGTTAGTAGGTCCTATATACCAGGTATGAATTAAAGCAATGAGCCTGGAAAAGGTAAAATAGATTTTAATAAAGTATATTTTAATTAAATATATTATTATGCTCTTATCATAAGTATATTTTATGTGATGTCAGCATTTTTATCATATATATTGTAGAGGACATTATGGAGACACTTCATAAACCCAATTTAATAGCAGTAGATGTATATTATAACGAGACTATTACGGATCAATTGTTGGACCGAAGGTTATTATTAATAATTTATCTTTAACTTTGATTTGTGTTTTTGGAGCAATCCAGTATTTGTTTCATAGAATATCAGTATAAGACATAGCGTACCAAGTCTTTTACTTTAAAATTATAGGCCCTATTAATGGAGTTACTAAGGAAAATACACTAAAGAAGAAGCGGGGAGTAGCGAAGACCGCCTAGATTCACTCTTATATTAAGTACTTTCCGAGAGGATAGCCATGCTCTAACTACTTCTAATATGGATACAAGAACCGCAATCCAGCTACGAGACATAATGAGAAAATTGATAGATGAAAAAACTTGCTTTATTATTGCACATCGATTATCGGCTATTCAGAGTGCCGATAACCTAAATACTTTTATCCAAAAACGAGGATTAGTTTAAGGAGGTTAGATTATGCAAGCATATAGTAAGGATGAATTGAAAAGAAGCATAGAGGATTATGTAAAGGTATTGTATCGTAAAGGAGTATCTGAAGCATCGAAGAAACAAATCTTTCAAGCGGTGGCTTATTCCGTAAAAGATCTAATCATTGAACAATGGATGGAGACGCATAGAGTATACGAAGAGGAAGACGTAAAAACCGTATACTATCTATCGATGGAGTTTTTAATGGGTAGGGCTTTAGGAAATAATATAATTAACTTAAAAACGAATAAAGTAGTGGAAGAGACGTTAAGAGAATTAGGACTAAAGCTTGAAGATGTTGAAGAAGAAGAGCCTGATCCAGCACTAGGTAATGGAGGGCTTGGAAGACTTGCCGCTTGTTTTTTGGAATCACTATCTACCTTAGGTTATCCAGTAATCGGTTGCGGAATTCGATATAAATATGGAATGTTCGAGCAAAAGATCGAAAATGGATATCAGATGGAAGTACCAGATGATTGGTTAAGGGATGGTAATCCATTTGAAATGAAGCAAGAAGAAGCAGCAGTTATTGTGAAATTCGGCGGTTATGTAAGAATGACCAAGGATGAGAATGGAAGGGAAAAGTATATTCAAGAGAATTATTCACCAGTAAGAGCAGTTCCATATGATCTCCCTATTGTAGGGTATAGTAATCATGTCGTAAACTCTTTGAGAATCTGGGATGCAGAGGCAATTGATCACTTTAATCTGGATTCCTTCGATAAAGGAGATTATCTAAAAGCAGTCGAACAGCAGAACCTTGCAAGGTCCATCTGTGAAGTACTTTATCCAAACGATAATCATTATGCAGGAAAAGAGCTACGGTTAAAACAACAATATTTCTTTGTATCTGCAAGTGTCCAAAGAGCGGTACTAAAATATATGGAAAAGCATGAGGATATCAGGCAACTTCCTGAAAAGGTAATCTTTCAACTTAATGATACGCATCCATCAGTGACAGTCGCAGAACTTATGAGAATTCTATTAGATGATTATGATTTATCATGGGATGAAGCATGGGAGGTTACAACCAAAACCTGCGCTTATACCAACCATACCATAATGTCAGAAGCACTCGAAAAATGGCCAATTGATTTGTTTGCAAAATTACTTCCAAGAATTTATCAGATTGTTGAAGAAATTAATCGTAGATTTATGAACCTGATTCATGAAAAGTATCATTGTAATTTTAAAAAAGTTGAGAAGATGGCAATCATCTATAATGGACAGATCAGGATGGCTAATCTCGCAATCGTAGGAAGTTTTTCAGTAAATGGTGTTGCTAAGCTTCATACTGAGATTCTTAAGAATCAACAGCTAAAAGATTTTTATGAGCTAACGCCAGAGAAATTCAATAATAAAACCAATGGAATTACGCAAAGAAGATTCCTACTTCATGGTAATCCGTTGCTAGCCAATTGGGTGACGAGTAAGATTGGTAGTGAGTGGATTACCCATCTAGAACATATGAAAAAGCTAGAGACTTATGCGCTTGATCCAATCTGCCAAAAGGAGTTCATGGATATTAAGTATCAGAATAAGGTGCGTCTAGCAGAATATATAAAACAACATAATAAAATAGAAGTAGATCCAAACTCTATCTTTGACGTACAGGTAAAGAGACTCCATGAATATAAAAGGCAATTGTTAAACATAATGCATGTTATGTATCTATATGAGGAGCTTAAGAAGAATCCAAGGATGGATATTGTTCCAAGAACTTTTATCTTTGGAGCCAAAGCAAGCGCAGGATACCGAAGAGCGAAAGCGATTATCAAATTGATAAACAGCGTTGGAGAAGTGGTAAATAATGATAAAACAATTGGCGGAAAGATAAAAGTTGTATTTATTGAGAATTACCGAGTATCAAATGCAGAGATGATATTTGCAGCAGCAGATGTATCCGAACAGATATCGACAGCAAGCAAAGAAGCATCTGGAACAGGTAACATGAAGTTTATGCTTAATGGTGCAATTACTCTTGGAACAATGGATGGTGCCAATGTGGAGATTGTAGAAGAAGTTGGATTAGAAAATGCTTTTATCTTCGGCTTATCCTCAGACGAAGTCATTAAGTACGAACTAGAAGGTGGCTACAATCCAAAAGATATTTATAATCAAGACCTTGGAATCCGAACAATTATGACGCATATGATCGATGGATATTATGCTCCAGTGAATCTAGATCTTTTCCGAGAAGTTCATAACTCCTTGCTGGATAACTTTGGTGGGGAAAGAGCTGATCAGTTTTTTATCTTAAAGGATTTTAGAAGTTATGTAGAGGCACAGCAAAAAGTAGAGATGGCATATAGGAACCCAGAATGGTGGGCAAAAGCAGCCATACTGAACGTTGCAAATAGTGGTAAGTTTAGTTCCGATCGAACCATCGAGGAATATGTAGAAGATATTTGGAAACTGGAAAAAGTGACAGTGGAATTGTAGTGAGATAAAAATGTAGTATCGCGAGTTAGATTGCTTACTACATAGAATAAAAAAATATATTATGGTTAAGAACCCAGTCAAATTTGACTGGGTTCTTAAATATAAAAGCAAATTTGAGCGAATAATGTGAATAATAAAAATTTTTTAGCACATAATAAGAAATATTTGTTAAAATAAGATAAGGATTATGCAATACTGTACAGACAGATAAATATAATGAACTGTATTGGAAGACTTGGATTATGCAGGAGGTAATACATGAATATATTAGATGCTAATATGTCATTATATGAGATAGAAAATTGTCTCGAAAAACAATGTTTTCATTCTTATCATGATTTTCGAATTATTGGCGATCTCGATTTATCAATGGATGACCTTGAGTGTTTATCCTATAAAGTAAAGGGATTAAGAAGATTTGCTGTTGATCTATCTACTTATGAAACATATAAACTATCATTACTAACTGCTTGTGTATTTAAGATAAAGAAAGAGCAAGAGATTATGGGAAATATATATTTCTTAAGAAAAGTGTATAATAATCTGCCTCAGCATCACACTAGATTTGTTATGGAATTATTAAAGGACACTCTTATAGAGTATGGGATTGCTACTTTTAATATTGATACCAAGCATTTTAATGGATTATTTGGGGTATTAATAAATCATGCTGGAATACCCGAACATTTGCATGGTAATCTATATGACCTGTTGGATGAAACGTTACAGTATAATGAGGTGGGTTTACTAGAATCTAAGTTTCGAAAAGAGTTTGTACCACATCTTAATTGGTGGACTCAGTATATTGAAGAACAGAAAATGTGGGAACTTTTTATAGATTGTAGAAATCTCTTAATTGATTGTAAGAGTAATGAATTTGCCAAGGAGGAATTACTTAAGAAATATCATTGGGTTTCCAAAAATTTAATTCAAAATTGTGTAAAATGGTGTAATGAATGTGAATACTTAAGCCAAGAGCAGAGAAAAATACTTGTTTAAAGGTCAAAAATATATTTTTTGGAGGGGATTCTATGAAAGTTCTAAATAAAGACGAATTAAGACACAGTATTGAAGAGTATTTAAAAATTTTATATCGAAAAGAAGTATCCGAGGCGTCTAGAATGCAGATCTATCAGGCATTATCTTACTCCATTAAAGACGTCATAATTGATCAATGGATGTCAACTCATAGAGCATTTGAAGAGAAAGACGTGAAAACAGTATATTATTTGTCTATGGAATTTCTACTAGGACGAGCATTAGGAAATAACATCATCTCTTTAAAATTGGATAAAGTAGTTAATACTGTTTTAGAGGAAATTGGGATAAAGTTAGAAGACATTGAAGAGGAAGAGCCAGATCCAGCACTAGGAAACGGAGGACTAGGAAGATTAGCGGCCTGTTTTTTGGATTCACTATCTACATTAGGATATGCTGCAGTTGGGTGTGGAATTCGTTATAAATACGGCATGTTTAAGCAAGTAATCGAAAATGGATTCCAGATTGAGGTACCAGATGATTGGTTAAAGAATGGTTATCCATTTGAAATGAAACAAGATGACCTATCGGTAATTGTAAAATTTGGAGGATATGTTCGAATTACGAAAGATGAATTAGGTAGAGAGAAATATATTCAGGAGAATTATTCCTCTGTTAGGGCAGTACCATATGATCTTCCAATTGTTGGGTATGGTAATCATATTGTAAATACCTTAAGAATCTGGGATGCTGAAGCAACGAATCATTTCAACCTAGACTCTTTTGACAAAGGAGATTATCAAAAAGCAGTAGAGGATCAGAACCTTGCAAGATCGATTTGTGAAGTATTATATCCTAATGACAGCCATTATGCTGGTAAAGAACTGAGATTAAAGCAACAGTATTTTTTTGTATCAGCGAGTATTCAAAGGGCTGTTCTTAAATATATGGAGAAGCATGAAGACATTCACAAACTTCCTGAAAAAGTTGTATTTCAAATGAATGATACCCATCCATCAGTTACGGTGGCAGAATTAATGAGAATTCTCCTAGATGATTATAATCTTTCATGGGAAGAAGCTTGGGAGATTACAACGCATTCTTGTGCCTATACGAATCATACAATTATGTCAGAAGCCCTTGAAAAGTGGCCTATTGATTTGTTTTCAAAATTATTGCCTAGAATCTATCAACTAATAGAAGAGATTAATCGGCGTTTTCTTATGAATATAAAAGTTCAATATAATGGAGATCCTAATAAGATTGAAAAAATGGCTATTATATATAATGGGCATATTCGAATGGCTAATCTGGCAATTGTGGGAAGTTTCTCGGTCAATGGTGTTGCAGAACTTCACACAGATATTCTTAAGAAGCAGCAATTGAGAGATTTTTATGAAATGACACCAGACAAATTTAACAATAAGACGAATGGAATAACGCAAAGGAGATTCTTGCTACATGGAAACCCACTACTTTCTTCTTTTGTAACGAGTAGGATTGGAGACAAATGGATAACTAATCTACAACATATGAAGAATCTTGAAGAGTTTGCTAAAGATCCAAAAAGTCAAAGAGAATTCATGGAGATTAAATACCAGAATAAAGTTCGACTTGCAGAATATATTAAACTTCATAATGGACCTGAGATTGATCCAAATTCTATCTTTGATGTACAAGTGAAGCGCCTACATGAATATAAGAGACAATTGCTAAATATTATGCACGTGATGTATTTATATGAAGAATTAAAGAAGAATCCTAATATGGATATAGTTCCACGAACCTTTATTTTTGGTGCTAAAGCTAGTGCAGGGTATCATAGGGCAAAGGCAATTATCAAGTTAATTAATAGTGTTGGTGATGTAATCAATAATGATAAATCAATTAATAACAAGATTAAGGTGGTATTTATTGAGAATTATCGTGTGTCGAATGCAGAGATGATATTTGCTGCAGCAGATGTATCAGAACAAATATCTACTGCAAGTAAAGAAGCGTCTGGTACAGGTAACATGAAATTTATGCTAAACGGAGCATTAACGCTTGGAACACTAGATGGAGCAAATGTAGAGATTGCAGAAGAAGTTGGAGTTGAAAACACATTTATCTTTGGGTTGACAGCCGATGAGGTTATTCATTATGAGTTGCATGGAGGCTATAATCCAAGGGAGATCTATGATCATGATATGGGAGTTCAATCCATTATGAAGCATATGATTGAGGGATATTATGATCCAATCAATCATGATGCATTTCAAGATATCTATAATTCGTTACTCGATAGTTATCAATTAGATAGAGCAGATCAATATTTTATCTTAAAAGACTTTAGAAGTTATGTAGAAGCTCAAAGAAAAGTGCAAGAAGCATATAAAGATAAATCATGGTGGGCAAAAACAGCCATCTTAAATGTAGCTAATTGCGGTAAATTTAGTTCGGATAGAACCATTGAAGAATATGTAAAGGATATTTGGAAGCTAGAGAAAGTAACACTCTAGGATATATAATATGAGTTGCCCGACAATTAACCAGTTTGGTAGGTAGTCGGGCAATTTTCCTGTCTGCTTAACAGGAGGAATCATAGCTTAATTGTCCTCTCTTTTTTACATTCTCTATTGAATTATGAAGATAAGATCATTAGAATGTTTAATATATAGAATGATAGAAAACTACAATAATATAAATGGAACAGTAAAATGAAAGAAATAAAAGGAATAATCAAATGAAAAATTACAATTGTATTATCATATTAAATCAACAAAAGGATAGAATCTTATTTTGCAAAAGGGCTTGCGATCCTTATCTTGGGCTCTACAATTTTGTTGGAGGTAAGATTGAAGAAGGGGAGCAATCCTTGGATGCTGCTTATCGAGAATTAGAGGAAGAAACGGGAATAACAAGAAAAGATACTGTTATAAGGCCATTTATTGACTATGTATGGCATATTCAGGAGATCCGAATGGAAGTATATGTAGGAGTATTAAATAAAGAGATTGTCTTAAGGGAGGAAAAACATTCTCTTCATTGGTTGGATTTTAATCATAATTTTTTTGATATGAATATATTTGCAGGGGAAGGCAATATAGGTCACATGGTTGAGATACTTAAAATGTCAGATATTCTTTAGTTTATTACAGTGAGGGATTGAATTAATGCTAAATATTTTTATTTCGGCAGCAAAAGTTAATAAATAAAGGTATCTACATATAACACTTTGGAATAAAATAGTGATAGAAATAGAATATATAATAATAGAAAGTAGTGATTACAATGATGCATAATTTGAAATATCAAGAGATTAATGAGTTTGATTATGCCACCTTAACTAAGATTATGACAGAAGCTTTTAATGATGATACTAAGATGCATACGAGCTTACTAGAAGATGGGCCAAGGGGATATAATGATGGAACGCTTGTAAGACGGCTGTGCTCTGATCGGAATATGATTAATAGAAAGATAATCTATCAAAATGAGATTATTGGACTATATGTACTGAGCCCTATAACAACAGATACATATGAAATTGAAATGATTGCGCTGTCGCCAAAATACAAACAGTTAGGAATAGGAACAAATGTATGGAGGGATATTGAGAATACATACCGTCAGGTGAAAAAATGGATCGTAGAAACACCGGAATATTCAAAGAGAAATATATATTTTTATACAGTAAAATGTGGGTTCGAACCCAATAGAGAAAGAGTATATGATAATGGAGATAAGTCAATTATTTTCGATAAGTTAGTATAATAAAAAAGGTAACTGCACTTTCATGTAGTTACCTTTTTCTTTTTGGGGTTTTATCACTTTATTCGATTTATTTTGTTTGCAAAAGACAAGGCTAGTTTTACAGATCTTCGATTTAATAAAGCCTCTTCTTTCTCTAATTGTTTATGAACAGTATTTAATTTTCTATTTATAGAATAGATTGTATTTTTCTGATTTTCAATAAGTGTATCAGTCGCTAAATGATATTTCTCCAAGCGTAAAAGGGCTTCCTCTTGGCTAAGAGAAGTAATAGGAATGGTTGGGGGAACATATTCAATTGTTTTCAATTGCTCATCCAAAGGAACTATGCTTGGTGTTAAACATTCTTTGTAGATATGATCAATATGATTCATGTTAAGGAAATCAATATAGTTTGCAAAATTACGTGCTTGCACTTCCATGGGACTTTTAAAATCAGCTTTTTCAATAAGGTCCCAGATGCTTGTAGAATCATTAATTTCATTAGCCATAACATGTGTTAGGTTATGATACATGGCTAGTTCTCTCATTCTAGCATCCTTTGGTATAATGATACTTGGAGTGCCAGCTATAGTAGAAGTAATGTTCCCGTGAAGACGAGCGCCAAAGCTTAGATCTACAGTTTTCAAAAACTCTACCCAGGTTGGCAGGTTATGAAAGAATCTAACCCGTCCTTCTTGATATATTTCATCTGTTATCTGACAGGGATAATTGGATTTCATATTATTAATAGATGGATAACCGAAATAGGATAATTTTAATTCCTTCATCCATTGAGGTATAAAGTAATAGTCTGAAAATTCTTTTGTACTTCTTTTAATAAAGTCTAATACATTATTCGGAGATAACTTCGAGTTGTTGATGCTTACTTTGGAGTCTTTGGTAATGGTAGTGTCTCTAATCGTAAGCTTAGGACCGAACGTGTACATAGAAGGACATCCAATTACCATATGGTCAATTCCTTCCCTAAAGCCTAGATGTGTAAGATAGTCAGAAGTAATCTGTCCTCGAACTCCAATAATATTAGAATGCTCTAATACAGCAGTGACAAATTCTTTCACATCTTCATCAAAAGAAAATCCAGAGCTAATTTTGGGTTCAAAAGGAGCTTTTAATCCTACTCCAATAACGTAAACAGGTATGCTCAATTTATTAATTAATTTAGTGTATTTTCTTAATTCTGGAATAAAATCTTCACGAAAAGCATCTGCAAGTGGTATGACAAAAGCATCATATTTTTCGTTAATTTCATTAGAACTATTAGGATCGATTTTATAGTAATTGGGTTCCAAAATAGTATCCGGTGTAGTTAGAGTTCTAAAAATACTATATGCGTAAATAAGATTGCCCACGTTTCCACCAATTGAGTTGTTTAATATAATATGAACTGGGTCAAAATTGTCTATTGGTGACATGCCAGCTCGAATAAGAATACGTTTCATTTAATTTTTCACCTTTCCAATAAGTTTATAGGATATAGAAGTCTTCTATAGACCTATTTGTTGGTATAGAAATGAGTCAAAAGATTTTTGACCTTATTCAATGAAATAATGCTAGCAAGGAAATGTGATATAAATATGATGATATAATTCTTATATAATTGCATAAAAAAAGAACAGATGAGGCATAATAAAATGCTCATCTGTTCTAAAAAGGGAGTATGAAAAAGTTTATTGTTGTAAACTTTATAAATTTATTATAATAGATTTTTGTGTACAAAGTGTGAAAGAGAAGATTCAAAATTATTTTTTTGATTCTTTATATAATAATAGAGTTTGTTGACTAGCGTCGAAATATGGTCTATAATTTTTTTATAACATAGGGGAGGAAAGTTATGGAAGAACGTATATCGGAAAATGAATTGATTAATTCAATAAATAAGGTGATTCCTTATATCTTAGTACTTTTTAGTGAGGATATAGCATTTGGAATAACAGATAAAGGAAAATATCTTAAGGTACAACAAGGAAAAGAGCTTGTGTTAAATTTAAAAGAAGGGGATTCTATACCAGAAGGTGGAGCGGTTATTCAGGCACTTAGAACGGGTGAAACTTTGATTAAAGATGTACCAAAAGAAGTATATGGAGTTCCTTTCAAATCATATGCAATTCCAATTAAAGATGGTAGTGAAGTGATTGGCGTCTTTGTAGTTGGGAAAAGTCTTGCACGAAGAAATGAAGTGATTTCTACAGCAGAAAAGTTAACAGAAGCACTTCAACAGATATCTACAGCAATTAGTGAGTTGTCTAATAACTTGCAAGAAGTTAATGGTATGAATTCGAATCTATTGAATAATGCAAAGGATACACAAAAGAGTACAAGTGATACGAATGAAATATTAGGTTTTATTCAAGGGATTGCATCTCAAACGAATTTACTTGGACTAAACGCTGCGATTGAAGCTGCAAGAGCTGGAGAAAGTGGAAAAGGTTTTGCAGTAGTTGCAAGTGAGATTCGTAATCTATCAAGTTCCACTAGTGAATCAGTTAAAAAAATTGATTCTGTTTTAAAAACAGTGGAATCATCCATAAATAAAATAACAAATGAGATTACAGAGTCCAATCAAGTGCATCAGTCTCAAGCGGCAACGCTAGAACAAATCTTAGCATCCATACAGGAACTAAATTCTACAGCACATATTCTAGAAGATTTGGCAAAAGTATTATAAACACAAAAGAGCTGTTACTATTGATTGAAAAATCACTAGCAACAGCTCTTTCTATTGGTTAATGAGAGGGGGGGAGTATTTCAAATATATGAAAATCTCTTGCAAGTATTATTATACGTAATAGATGTGAATAGAATATGTACAAATACTAAAAAGAATATAAAGGTATAATAAAAGTATAAACTATAAATAAATAGTTAATAAAATGCTTAATAAATAGAAAAAAAAGCCTTTTCTAATATACATTCAGTAAACTAAAATAAGGCTTTTGTAATCTTCTTTAGTCAATTGCTTCTAGTTCTTTCACTTTTCGTGTTCCTTTTGTTTTTAGATTAGGAGTTGTTATCACTGTGCTTGACATAGGTGTACACTCTTTTTCTAATTGATAAATACAATAATGAATACCTAAGAAGATATAATCTGCAAGTGTCATTACAACATTCAACCTAGTGGTTTGTAACAGCATATTATCAAGTAAACCTGATAGATTTACAATACCAGTAATAAAAATATCACCCACAGATGGTAGATCTTTATCAACACCTGCACCAGGTCTTAAAGAACCTTCTCCAATTGTAATGTATCCAACATGAGAACTCTTACCAAGAGAAGCATCAATAGCAATTACAAAGGAATTTTTATATTTTGCTTTTATCTCGATAATTGTCTCGGCAAGATTTTTAGCATGAATAGGATTTTCTAAGGTACCATATATAATGAACTTTTTCTTTTGGAGTTTGGATAATTTATAACCAATCATTGGACCAAGGCAATCACCAGTAGCACGATCTGATCCAATGCATAAGAATACAATGGTTTGGCTTTCATATGTTTGCTTTGTAATTAATTTAGATAATACTTTACTGAACTCGAAGGTAGAGAAACTATCATTCGAATTAAAATAATAAATCTTCTTGTTTCCATTCATAACACAATTCATTAAAACACCCCATATTTTTCTAATAATTACAGTATTACCAGAAAAAAATTAAATAGTCATATTTCTATAAAAGATCAGCGTAATTATGTGGACATTGTTATGTTAGTATTACTCTTGTAAAATGCTGCTTTAATATTATTTAATTTTTTAGATTGGAACAGGCAACTAATTGTAACAAATGTGTATTATATTTAATGTGTGATTAATTAAGCGCACCTCCTAACTATTTAGGTAAAATAAATGTAATTAACAAATATCCATAAGAAGATTTAATAAGTATTTTCAGTTTTTATCTATACTATATGGAAATTCATCTACATCTTATGATGAAAAGGATAGAATTAAACGTGGTTTTCATCTACAAAAAAATCTAGGATTAATCATATATTTTAAAAATAGATACAAACAAGCATGAAAAATCATTCAAAATAATAAATAAAGAGATAAAAGATAGAAATGTTTTTGGTACGGTGAAATGAATTTGACAAATTCTTTAAAATCCATATGCTAAGATACTTCCAAGAAAATAGTGACAATTCTAAGTAGTTTCATACCAACAGAGGAACTTTATTTGTTCGTTTGTGTTGGATGAAATGTTAGATTGGATAGCTTATGGAACGGAGGAGTTACAAGTATGTACAAGTTACCAAAAAACATTAGACAGATTGGACAGGTAGGGGGAAACAGAAAAATCTACGTAGAAGACTATGTGATAACTTTTACGAAACAGCTCGTTAAACAAGAATATGGTAATTATTCCTTTGCTGTTTTATTAGGCAGTTATGCAAAAATAGATGGAAGTAGAAATATATTTATCAATGGAGCAGTGGAAATCAAAGATATGGTCTATGGGGAAAACATCAATTTTACCAATGATATATGGACAAGTATCTATGATTCCATAAAAAAATATTTTACTGATATTGAAGTAGTCGGCTGGTACATAGGAGGAGCCGGTTTAACGCTAGAGATTGATGACAAGGTATTAAAGACTCATAAAGATAACTTTGTTGGGCAAGATAAAGTTCTGTTCATGTATGATAGCATCGATCAAGAGGAAGCTTTTTTTCTTAATGAAGGAAATAATCTCAAAAAGCAAGAAGGTTATTATATCTATTATGAAAGAAACGAAGAAATGCAGAATTACATGATAGATCGTCAAGGCGGTAAAAGTACGGAAGAAGACTATGAAGACAAAGCAACGAAAGAAATAAGACAGGTAATCGAAGGGAAAAAGGAAGAAGTAGAGAGTAAAAGGGCAGTAAAACTATTGTATGGTGTAAGTACTGTATTTGTGGTAGTTGTGCTGGTTATAGCAGCTACTATGTTTCAGAACTACGATAAGTTAACTGATTTACAGAATTCTGTTAAGAGAATAAGTAATAATGCTGGTAAAGATAGTGAGGATGGTAAGAAGGACGATGTAACCACAGTGGAAAAGGTAGAAGGTAATCTGTCGTCAGAAGATCAAAATGCAGAGGACACCGATATAGATAGTAATAGCGAGGCTACAGATGTATTGTCTAATAATGCTAAGAGTGATGTGGCTAAGGAGGATGATTCATCAGAAGTTAAAAAAGATGAAAATAGTAGTGATTCACAAAACGATACTAAAAAAGAGGATTCTAATAAAGTAACCAATGATTCAAAAGATAAGAATGCCGCTACGTCAAATAATGAAAAAAGTAAAGATGCCAACACTGCCAAAGATACACAAAAGCAGACGAAAAAGAAGGATTCACAAGCATCCAAGGAGAATAAGACGATTCCGGAATCGAAGGATGGAAGTGCTGAAAAGTCCAGTCAATACTATATAGTACAAAAAGGTGATACCTTGGTTACTATTAGCTTAAAATTCTATCATACTGTCAATTATGTAAATAAAATTATGAAAACAAATAATATCGAAGATCAAGACCATATCATCATTGGACAGAAATTAATGTTGCCTTAAGGAAGGTAGATTTCTCTAGAAGATAATGAAGGATAAAGTTTTGAAATTTATTTATATTAGAAAGTGTTAATGAAAAAGAATTATTCATGTTATGAGTGATTCTTTTTCATTTTGTATTAATTTCGATTGCTATATTTAATGCCTTCGTTCTAACTTTAATTGTTTAATATAAAAATTATAGTGTCTTTGAAAGAAAAATAAGGTATAATCTGTGTATTAGGATTTGGAGTGTTAAAAGCCTTTCTTAGTTTAAATTGTGTGTATTGATAATTATACAGCGATATACACGGGATATACTTGAATAAGGATTTTGAAACTCTAACCGTATTAGATTATAGTAAAGGTGTGAATGTAATGGCAACTGTAATAGAGAAAGGCTCTAAAACCAGTTATGAGATAAAGATAGAAAGGCATCGCCGTAAAGTAAAGACCATACGAATTACAACAGCAGTAGCAGTTACTCTGTTCGTAATCTTTTTTGTAATTTGGTATTTTAACCGAGATTTTAATAGTTATAAAGTAATGAATTCTGTATTAAGAAAGGATAGCAATACGGTTCAATATATGCCATACCAGAAAGATTTATTAAAGTATAGTCGAGATGGTGTGAGTGCAATTGATACAGATGGCAATCTATTATGGAATGGAACATATGAGATGAAGAACCCTAAGGCCTCCATCTGTGAAGGATATGTAGCAGTAGCAGATATTGGTGGTAATGATATCTATACTGTGAATGAGAAAGGTGATCAGAACAAATTGCAGATGCTCTTACCAATTACGCAGGTCGAAGTATCAAAGCAAGGAGTGGTTGCAGCATTGTTAACGGATAATGATGTAAGCTATATTAATCTATATGATTCCACTAAGCCAAAGCAAGATCCTTTAGTTGAGCAAGAATTTCATGTAGAGAACTCAGGATACCCATTGGATATAGCATTATCCAATGATGGAACCAAATTAGTTACTAGTTACTTAAATATAAAAAATGGAGTTGTAAAAACAGATCTAGCTTTTTATAATTTCTCAGAAGTTGGTAAGAATCTAGTAGACAATCTTGTTGGAGGAATTCCATATGAGAAGACAATAGTTCCAGAAGTTGAGTTCTTAGACAATAATACCATATGTGCTTATGGTGATAACAAATTTGCGGTCTACACAATGAAGGAAAAACCGGATCTAGTATTTACAGATACATTTAAGACAGAAATTAAGAGTATATTCTCAAATGATTCATATGTTGGATTCATTGTAAATAATTATGATGGAGATCAGAAGTATCGTGCTATAGTATATGATCTTAAAGGAAAGAAGATTTTAAACAAGCCAATCAATTTTGAGTATGATGATGTCATGATATCTGGTAAAGAGATAATATTCCATTCGGATTTACAGGCAATTATTATGAGTCTGAAAGGTAAAATAAGATTTAACTATACATTCAAACAACCAGTTTCTTATTTATATCCAATTAATAATTTTAACAAATATATTCTAATTAATAATAAAGAAATCCAAAAAATAAAATTAGTGGAGGCGAAGAAATGAATTGGCTTTTAGGCGCAGTAATCCTAGTTTTGGCAGGTTACGCTATAAAAGGAAGACACGATGGCTTTATTAAGACGGTGTTTGCAATATTCTCTATTGTGTTATCACTTGTACTTAGTATAGTAATCAGCCCATATATTAGTAAGACGATACAAAGCAATGAAAAAATATATAATACAGTAAATGAAAAGATAGCAGAAGGATTAAAGCTATCGGAGCAACAAAAGGAAGATAAGAATAGTGATAGTAAGAAGACAGTAGATAAAGAGGGAAAACAGCAAATAAAACAAAAGCAACAAAAGCAGAAGTCACTAGATGAAACAGATGAGAAAGGTCAGATTGAACAACTCACACTTCCAGGGACATTAAAAGATGCTTTGATCGAGAACAATAATTCAGAAGTATATAAAGCATTAGCAATTAATAGTTTCGAGGGCTACGTAAGTGGTTATTTAACTGTTATTGCAATTAATGCATTTTCATTTTTTATAACGTTTCTAATTATAAAAATAATATTCTTTGTATTATCAAAAGTGCTAGATATTATAAGCAAGTTACCAATACTGAATGGTCTAAATAAAACTGCAGGCTTATTAGTTGGTTTGCTCCAGGGACTTGCCGTTATATGGGTATTGTGTATCGTATTAACTGCATTTAGTACAAGCCAAATTGGACAAGAATTATTTAAGTTGATTAATGAAAGTGCTATATTAAGTAGTATTTATAACAACAACTTATTGTTGAACGCAATCACTAATATTGCGAAAGTATTATTTTAATTTCTCAAACACTCGAAATTTAATATAAAATGTAAAAAAAGTAAGGTCATTTGTGTGAATAATATCGGGTTGCGTATCTGCAACCAATGATTTAATATGAAGATATCATCACATGAATGACTTATTTTATTGTTCATAATTTAGTGTAGTGATTTCACTTGCTTGCAAGGGTGAAATCAATTTTCTTTCACTCTTATATGAATCGGTGATAAGTAATCAATGAATTGAGATATCTTGTATGGTAAGGTATAGGTAATTGCGAATATCTAACGTAGTAATAGTTTTGGAATTACCTAACAGGATTAGAGTGTCAAAAGCCTTTCTCAACCTAAATTGTGTTTATTGTTGTATAATTATTAATATTGGCGTAGTCCGGCTGAAAACATTGTTTATATTTTGTCAAGACTCAAGGTAAAAATAGGAACGTGAGTGAGTATTTTTGCTTGTTTTGGGGCTTGTAAAAAATATAATGTTGGAAGGAAAGGTAGCCAAAATTAATAATTATACAGCAATATACACTCAGTAAACTAAAGTAAGGCTTTTGACACTCTAATCCTAATAGTCTATTTAAAAGAAAGGAGTTCTTATGGAAGCAACAAGAAAGAAACTATTTAATGATGGATGGAAGTTTACAAAACAAAGCATTGGTACAAGCCTTTCTGATATCAATGGGAGCAAGGTAGAATGGAGAGAGGTAGAACTTCCTCATGATTGGCTAATCTATGATACCGAGAATCTATATGAAACTGGAGAAGGTTGGTATAAGAAAAGTTTTGCAGTAGAAAGTAAAGAAAAACAAAGAATTCAACTATACTTTGAAGGTGTGTATATGAATTCTACAATCTATATAAATGATAAGGAAGTTGGTACTTGGACCTATGGCTATTCTAGTTTCTGTTACGATGTAACCGATTACATAACTAAAGGTATCAATACAATCATGGTACGAGTAAAGCACGAATCACCAAATTCAAGATGGTATTCAGGCGCTGGTATTTACCGTAATGTATGGCTCATTACAACAGATGAAGTACGCGTTGTAGAGGATTCTATCTACTTAACAACAGATGGTCAAGGTGGAAATGTTAAGGTTCAGGCGGAGATATATGATGCAACAGTAGAGAGTAGCCTACAAACAGAAGGTAGTAAAGATATTACTTACTTAGCAACTATATTAGATGTAGATCAGAATGTGGTAGCTGAAAAAGAAGGTACTGTATTATTAGATAAAGCGACAACAACATATCATTTTGATATGAATGTAAATAACCCTATTCTTTGGGATTTATATACATGCTACCGTTATTCCTTCAAGTTGCAACTAGTATTGGAAGATCAAGTAATAGATGAAGTAACAACCAGATTTGGATTCCGAACAATAGCTTTTGATCCAGATGAAGGTTTCTTCTTAAATGGGGAATATATGAAACTTCACGGAGTGTGCTTACATCACGACCTAGGAGCGCTTGGATCAGCAATGAACGTAGTTGCACTAGAGAGACAGCTTAGAATGATGAAGGATATGGGAGCAAACGCAATTCGTACTTCTCATAATATGCCTGCAGTTGAAGTAATGGAACTATGCGACAAAATAGGTTTACTTGTAGATTCCGAAGCTTTTGATATGTGGGAATTGCCAAAGACAGAATATGATAATGCGAGATTCTTCAATGATACTTGTGGAATTGATGTAGCGAGTTGGGTAAGACGTGATCGTAATCACCCAAGTCTTATTCTATGGAGTATTGGTAATGAGATTCATGACACGCATGCAGGTCCAAGAGGTCTAGAAATTACAAAGATTCTAAAAAGTCATGTATTAGAACATGATTATAATGAAAATGCCATTGTTACCATTGGATCAAACTATATTGCATGGGAGAATGCTCAGAAAGTAGCGGATGAATTAAAACATTCTGGTTATAACTATGGTGAATACTTATATGATGAACACCATGAAAAATATCCAGATTGGATTATCTATGGAAGTGAGACTACTTCAACGGTTAAAAGTCGTGGAATCTATCATTTCCCAGCACATACTCCTATCTTAACTCATGACGATATGCAATGTTCTAGTTTAGATAACAGTGCTGTGGGCTGGGGCGGTAAGAATGCGGAACAACCATGGATTATAGACCGTGATCGTAAATTCTGTGCAGGACAATTTGTATGGACAGGCTTTGATTATATTGGTGAGCCAACACCTTACTCAACGAAAAACTCCTATTTTGGTTTAGTTGATACAGCGGGTATTCCAAAAGATATTTATTATATGTATCAAGCAGAGTGGACTAACTATAAGACTCATCCAATGGTACATTTACTACCATATTGGGATTTTAATATTGGGCAAACAATTGATATCTTTGCATATACCAATGCACCAGAGGTTGAATTGTTCTTTAATGGAGAATCCCTAGGTAAGCAAGTAATTGATCATAAGAATGGTCAGGTATTACATGGTGAATGGAAAGTCAGATATGCACAAGGCACATTAGAGGTAAAGGCATA